>NZ_JBEYXJ010000094.1:0-33919 GCF_040645015.1 Streptomyces sp. NPDC046881
GCGAGGCGGTCGGCCCGGTGCCGGTGCGCCCCGCGATGCGGGTGGGGGGGGGCCGGGGCGGGGCCCCGCCCCGGCCGGGGCCCCCCCCCCCCCCGCTCGGACCAGCGGCTCCCGAACCGGGTCTGTGGGGACCGGGACGGCGGCTCAGTGGGCCACGGCGCGTGCCATGGACCCGCGGTGCGGCTGCATCGGAACCCCGCGTGCGGGTTCCGGCGCGGGCCTGACGCCGGGCCCGGCCGCACGGCCGCCCGAGGCCGGGCCCCGGCGCGGCTGGGCGGCCGCACCGTTCTGCACGTCCATCACGGCGTGGGCGACCAGCCCGCCCATGGGGTCGTGCCGGATCAGGTCCCGCAGCCGGGACCGGGACGAGCGTCCCTCGTTCCCCGGGTACAGGTGCTTGCCGAGTCCGACGGCGTGCGCCAGGGCGGCGAGCGCCGCGGTCCGCGGGTCCGGCGGTACGCCGGTGCGGATCGCGGAGTCCAGCCGGGCACGGATCTCCCGGCTGATGTCGTTGTCCGTCGCCTGGTAGCGAGTCGTCGGCAACACCCCACACATCTGGCCCGGTACGGCGGCGACCATGCCGCACCGCTCCAGATGCGAGAGGTAGGTCTGGCGCAGCCCGAGTCGGGGCCCGCCGATCCAGTGGACGGCACGCACGGGAGCGCCACGCCTTCGCAGCAACTCCAACGCGCAGTCCAGAGTCGGATCTCCTGTCGGCCGTGGTACCACCACGGCGATACGATCCCCGTCTGGGGCTATCCGTCCGGCCAGCGCCAGCTCCACTAGCTGTGCACCGGCCAGACCGAGGTCGAGCGACTGCGGCTGTGCAGTGGTACCCGTGGCCGGGTCCAGTGCCAGCAGCAGAAGCTCCTCCGGAAGTGTTCTGCGGCTCCTGCCCATCCATGCCTCCCCGCGTGGATGAATGACAGGGTGACCCCTCTCACATTGGTCTGTCGAGGGTGCGTGACCGGTTCGTAAGGGAACCGGCAGGTATGTCGTTCTCGTCTACCGCAGGGGCCAAGCCCTCACACAGGACACTGGTACATGGTTCGGACAGGGCGCGCGGGTGAGCGCGCGGCGCATGAGGAGGCATCGGTGGCGGGCGAGTCCCCCGACAGGTCCAAGCAGCGCGAGTCGTCGGCGGAACCGACGTCGGGGAGCGCGGATTCGGTTCCCGAGGCGCGCGATCCGCGTCTGGCCGTGTCCCGCGAAAAGGATTCCTCGGGCGGGGGCGGGGACACGGCGACGAAGATCCTGACGGTACGACCCGACACCGCCCTGGACGAGGCGGTGTCCTCCTGGGTACGTGCCCCCCACTCCGACACGACTGCAAAGTCCCCCGCCCCGGAGACCGACCCTGAGGGGTCGTCTGAGGCGGGGCGCGGGAGGGCCGTTCCCTCGGAGGCGAAGGCGAAGGATTCCTCCGCCGCGGGACCGGACACGGAAGACTCGTCTGCCGCCGGGGTGGAGGCAGAGGGGTCGTCCGACGCCCGGACCGAGGCGAAGATCCCCTCACCGACGAAGGCCGAGGCGGAGACGCCGTCTGACGCGAAAGCAAAGACCGAGGGCTCGAAGGCCGGGTCTGAGGGGGCGCCTGACGCGAACGCCGAGTCTGAGGGGGCGCCCGACGCGAAGGCGGAGTCTGAGGGGGCGCCTGACGCGAAGGCGGAAGAAAGCGCCGACGCGGACGCGGACCCGGCTGCCGACGGGAACGCCGAGGGCAAGGCGGACGCCAGGGCGGAATCGGGCGCCGGGGATGCGGGCGACACGGCCCGCGCTGGGGCCAAGGGTGTCGCGGAGGGCAAGGCCCGTGCCGGGGCCAAGTCCGACGCGGACAGCAAGGCCGGCGCTGGGGCCAAGGCTGACGCCGAGGCTGTCGCGGGCGACGAGGACGTCGCAGCCGGTAAGGCCACCGCCGGATCCGGGGCGGGCAGCAAGGCCGCCACCGCCGGCGGCAGGACTCCCGCGGGCAAGAAGGCCGACGCCGGGACCAAGGCTGACGCCGAGGCCGACGCGGACAGCAAGGCCGGCACCGCTCGCGGCAAGACTCCCGCGGGCAAGAAGGCCAACGCTGGGACCGAGGCTGACGCCGAGGCTGTCGCGGCCGGTAAGGCCACCGCCGGAGCCGGGGCCGATGCGGACGCGGACGCCAAGGCTGTCGCGGGCGACAAGGCCAGTGCCGGTACCGAGGACGTCGCCGGGGCCAAGGCTGCCCTCGAGGCTGTCGCGGCCGGTGAGGCCACCGCCGGGGCCGATGCGGACGCGGACGCCAAGCGTGCGGACAGCAAGGCCGTTGCGGGCGGCAAGGCCGACGCGGACGCCGAGGCTGTCGCGGGCGGCAAGGCCGGTGCCGGTACCGAGGACGTCGCCGGTGCCGAGGGTGTCGGTGGCGAAGGCGTAGCCGAGACCGTGGACGGGGACGGGCCCGAGGACGCCGATGGCGGGGACGCCCCACAGGGGCCACCCGCGGACGACGACGAAAGCCGCACGGGTGGTGCGGGTGGGAACACGGACGCCGACGGCGAAGCCGAGGCGGAGGGTGACGCGCCCGGGCCGGAGGCCGACGCGGCGGAGACGGCCGAGCCGCCCGTCGACCAGCCGACCACCGTGTTCAAGGCACCCCGGCCCAAAAAGACCGAGGTCGACCAGCCGACGACCATGCTGAAGCTCGGCGGCAAGCCGAAGGCGCCCGAGTCCGACGCCGAACGCACCAGCAAGTTCGTCGCGCTGCGCGACGACCTGCGGCAGCCGGCCGCCCCCAAGCCGGCCGCCCCCAAGCCGACCGCGCCCAAGCCTGCTACTACCCCCCAGCCGGCCCCGGACGTCACCACCCCCGTCCCCCAGGTCGGCCCCGAGCGCACCACGCAGCAGCCGCTGCCGCCCAAGCCCCCGCTGGACCTGCTGGCGGAGCTGACGAACACGCCGCCGCCCCCGGAGACCCCGGTCCGCACGCTGGTGCGGAGGGTCAAGATCTGGACCCCCCTGGTCCTGCTCCTGGCGGTCGTCCTCGCGGTCGTCCAGGCCGTGCGCCCCCTGCCGTCCCCCACCCTCGCGCTCACCGGCGAGGAGACCTACACGTTCGACGGCAGCCGTACGACCCTGCCGTGGCCCGGCGAGGGCCAGGGCTGGATCGACGCGGACGGCATCGGCACGATGGGCCACTTCGGCAAGCAGACCCCGGTCGCGATCGGCTCGGTCGCCAAGACCATGACCGCGTACATCATCCTCAAGCACCACCCGCTGAAGCCGGGCCAGGAGGGCCCGAAGATCAAGGTGGACGCCAAGGCGGAAAAGGAGGGCGGCTACGACAAGGCGGGCGAGTCCACCCTCAACACCGTCAAGGCCGGCAGCTACCTCACCGAGAAGCAGGCCCTGTCCGCCGTCCTGATCCCCTCCGCCAACAACATCGCCCGGCTGCTCGCGCGCTGGGACGCGGGCTCGGAGGCGGCGTTCGTGAAGGAGATGAACGCCACCGCCCGGGAACTGGGGATGACGCACACCACGTACACCGACCCCTCGGGCCTGAAGGAGAGCACCGTCTCCACGGCCGAGGACCAGGTGAAGCTGGGCCGCGCGTTCGTGAAGGTGCCGGCCCTGGTCTCGATCAGCAGCGCGGCCAGCTGGACGGACCCCTCCGGCCACTTCTGGCCGAACTACAACGAGCTGCCGTACCGCATCGGCGCGATCGGCATCAAGACCGGCAGCACCACCGCGGCCGGCGGCAACCTGCTCTTCGCCTCGCGCAAGCAGGTCGGGGGCCGGACGGTCACCCTGGTCGGCGCGATCCTCGGCCAGCACAAGCCGAAGATCCTGGAGACGGTCAACGCGGTCAGCAAGACGGCGCTGCTCGCCGCCCAGGACGCGCTGACCTCGTCGAAGATCCTGAAGAAGGGCGACGTGGTCGGCTATGTGGACGACCGGCTCGGCGGCCACACCCCGATCGTGGTCACGCAGGACGTCACGGCGGCCGGCTGGGCCGGCATGAAGGTGCGGCTGTCCTTCGCCCCGGGAACCGTGCCGCACACCGCGAAGGCCGGCACCCGGGTCGGCACGCTCACCGTGGGTGACGGTACGTCCGGTGCGGTGAAGGTTCCGGTGGCCCTGCAGAAGGATCTGGCGGAGCCCGGTTTCGGCGCCAAGCTCACCCGGCTGGGCTGACCGCCCCGCCTCCGGCCCGCCGCGCGCCCCGCCCCGGGGAGCCCCCACCCGGGGGCCCCGGGGCGGGGTGCGTGCTAGCGTCGCGAATCGGGGCAGGTCGCCGGTTCCGTGACAGGGCCGCGTACCGGACGGGAAGCGGCCGGACCACCGGGGGACGCGGCCGAGAAGAGAAGACGGGACACGGGGAGTGCCTTCAGGTGGCCACAGCGGAGCCGACACGCGCCGACAACGCAGATCCGGACCCGGGAGCGGGCTCGCGAATACGCCTGTCCGCGGCTGACGCGGACAGCCGTGCCCCGGAGGCACGCCCCGGCGCACGCGCGCGTCTGCTCGCCGCGCTCGAACCCCTCCGGCAGCGGATGCTCCGGCATCCCGTGCTGTCGGTCACGGTGCTCGCCGGCGTACTGCACATCATCTGGTTCTTCACGTTCGCGAACAGCGGCGGCGATCTGGCGGCGCAGGACGCGTGGGCGGAGTTCGTCGGCCGGCACCCGGACTCGGCGTACAACCTCGCCTGGTACGGGGGCATGCACCCGGTGTCGTACAGCGTGGTGTCGCCGTACCTGATGTCGGTCCTCGGTGTCCGTACGACGATGATGATCGCCGGGACGGTGTCGGCGGGCCTGCTGACGCTGGTCCTGATCCGCAGCCGGGCGGTGAAGAACCCGCTGTGGGCCTCGCTCGGCGGGGTCGCCGCGTTCCTCGCCAACGCCATCTCCGGCCGGGTGACCTTCGGACTCGGCACGATGTTCGCGCTCGGCGCGACCGCGGCGGTGTTCTGCTGGCCGTACCGGTGGCGGTACAAACGCTGGGCGAAGGCCCTGACCGCCGCCCCGCTGGCCGCGCTCGCCACGATGGCCTCGCCGGTCGCGGGGCTCTTCGTGGGCCTGGTGGCGGTCGCGCTGTTCCTGCAGAAGCGGCGGCCGGGCGCCTGGGCGCTGGGCCTGGCGCCGACGGCGGTGGTCGCGGTGTCGGCCTGGCTGTTCCCGTTCTCCGGCACCCAGCCGATGGGTTTCGGCTCGGTGGTCATGCCGCTGCTGTACGGGCTGTTCTGCCTGTTCCTGGTGCCGAAGGAGTGGCTGACGGTCCGGCTGACGGCCGCCGTCTACAGCCTCGCCGTCGTCCTGGTGTGGCTGATCAGCTCGCAGATCGGATCCAACATCTCGCGGCTGCCGATGATGTTCGCGGGTGCGACGCTGGTCGCGGTCCTGCCGTACACGGTGCCGAAGACCCGCAAGTGGTACGTGACCGTGCTGGCCCTGCTCGGCTTCGCCGGCTGGATCGGCTTCAAGTCGGTGGACGACATCATCCACACCACCCCGGCCGCGTCCTGGGCGCGTGAGCTGGCGCCGCTGATCAACCAGCTCCAGAAGCAGGGCGCGGAGAAGGGCAGGGTCGAGGTGGTCCCGGCCCGCTCCCACCGGGAGGCCTCGGCGCTGGCGCCGGACTTCAACCTGGCCCGCGGCTGGAACCGGCAGGCCGACATGGAGCGCAATCCGCTCTTCTACGACGACACCCTCAACTCGGCGAACTACCACGAGTGGCTCCAGCGGTGGGCCGTGCACTACGTGGTGCTGCCCAAGGACGACCCGGACGGGGACGGCGGCGAGCGCGAGCGGGCGCTGCTGCAGCGCGGCATGCCGTATCTGAAGCAGGTCTGGGGCGACGCCAACTGGCAGCTGTTCAAGGTGACCGATCCGGCGCCGATGGCCGAGCCGAACGCGGTGGTGGACCGGGCCGAGCAGGGCGAGATGATCCTGCGGGTGCGCAAGGCGGGACGGATCCTGATCCGGATCCCGTACTCGCCCTGGCTGAGCGTCGTCGACGAGCACGGCAACAAGGTGAAGCCGCCCCAGCCGTCGTCCGGTACGCCGAAGACGTACCGGAACGTCGACGGGTGCCTGACGCAGACGGCGGAGGACGCGGACGGGGACCGCTGGACGGTGCTGCTGGCGCCGAAGGCCGGGACGTACCGGCTGGCCGCGCCGTACCAGCTGCCGCGCGGTACTCCGTGCCCCGACGAGCTGGGCTGAGGGACCGCGCTCAGCGCAGCTCGGCCACGTAGCGGTCCGTGCCCGGCACCGTCGGGACGAACGGGGCCGCCAGTTCCACCCGGCCCAGGCCGGACCCGGCCACCTGTTCGTCCAGGCCGCGGAAGTGCTCCTCCCAGCACTCCCGCGGATCCCGTTCCAGGAACCACAGCAGGGTCAGCCGGGTGTCCACGCCCTCGACCTGCTTGACGTAGGTCATGCGGTCGCCCGGCAGCGGGGTCGGCCGGAACACGGTGACGAGGGCGGCCGGGGAGCCGGCGAGGCGGCGCGGCAGGTGGCGGTCGCGCAGCCACCGGAGCAGTTCGGCGCGCTGTCCGGGCGAGTCGGTGTCGACGACCTCCAGCACCAGGCCGGCGTAGGGGTGGTCGAGGGCGTGGACGTCCCGGGGCCCGGCGGCGCCGTCCCGGTACACCGTCGTCTCGTGGTCCTGGAAGGCGGTGAGGACGTGGGTGCGGTCGTGGTAGACGCGGGCGTCCCGGTTGAGGCGCTTGTTGATGGCGACCGTCCACTTCATGTGGTCGTCGTAGCGGCCGGCGGTGATCCAGTAGGTGGACAGGTAGCAGCCGGCGGTGACCGGCCGGGCGACCGCCGACTTCTCCGGGTAGCGCAGGAGCTGCAGCTCCCGGGTCGCCACCCAGCGGCGGCCCGCGTACATCCAGGGCATGGCCATCGCGCCGGCGTAGTAGTGGTCGTCCTCGTACCAGCGGTTGTAGGCGTACTCGTGGCCGGGGTGCGGCTCGACCAGGGTGATCAGGGCGTGGCCGGGGCGGACGCCGTACGGGCCGACGGCGGCCAGTTCGGCGTACCGCTCGCTGCGGGTGTCGTCGCTCATGCGGTTCCCCTTTCCTGCGGTCGCCCATACTCTGACGCCCCGTCAGATGAAGCGCCATACCGAAGGAGGGGCCATGTCCCTGCTCGCGGGCAAGACCGTCGTCGTCTCGGGTGTCGGGGCCGGACTCGGCCACCAGGTCGCGGCGGCCGTCGTACGGGACGGCGGGAACGCGGTGCTCGGGGCGCGCACCGAGGCGAACCTGGCCGGGAGCGCGGCCAAGATCGATCCGGACGGCACGCGCACGGCGTACCGGGCGACCGACATCACCGACGAGGGGCAGTGCGAGGCGCTGGCGGGACTGGCGCGGGAGCGGTTCGGCGGGATCGACGCCGTGGTGCACGTGGCCGCCTGGGACTCGTACTTCGGCGGGCTGGAGGACGCGGACTTCACGACCTGGCGGTCGGTCGTCGACGTGAACCTGCTGGGGACGCTGCGGATGACCCGGGCCTGCCTGCCGGGACTGCGGGCGCGCGGGGGCGGGTCGGTGGTGTTCATCGGGACGCAGTCGGCCGTGGCCGCGCCCTCGCAGGTGAGGCAGGCCGCGTACGCCGCCTCGAAGGGGGCGCTGACCAGTGCGATGTACTCGCTGGCGCGGGAGCTGGGCCCGGACCGGATCCGGGTCAACTCCGTGCTGCCGGGCTGGATGTGGGGGCCGCCGGTGCAGGCGTACGTCCGCTTCACCGCGCACACGGAGGGGGTGCCGGAGGACGAGGTGCTGGCGCGCCTGACCGAGCGGATGGCGCTGCCGGAGCCGGCCACCGACGGGGACGTGGCGGACGCGGCGGTGTTCCTCGCCTCGGACCGGGCCCGCGCCATCACCGGGCAGTCGCTGCTGGTCAACGCGGGTGAGCTGATGCGTTGACGGGGGCGGAACAGCCGTCCGGAGTGTTCATATGAGTGAACGAGAATCACTTAGCCGAACAATTTTGCTTTGACTTGACCTTACCCTTGCTTGTCGTGTTCATGTGCTCGCACCCACGATCGGGCACATGAACAGTCTCGACTGGGCCGTGCTCATCGGCTACTTCGGTGTGATGGTCGCGATCGGCGTCTGGTCGCACAAGCGCGTGGACAACGTCTCCGACTTCTTCACGGCCGGCGGCAAGATGCCCTGGTGGCTCTCCGGCATCTCGCACCACATGTCGGGCTACAGCGCCGTGATGTTCACCGGGTACGCGGGCATCGCCTACACCTACGGCGTCACCTCCTTCATCACCTGGTCCTTCCCCATCGCGCTCGGCATCGCCATCGGGTCGAAGCTGTTCGCGCCGCGCATCAACCGGCTGCGCTCCCGGCTCCACGTGGCCTCCCCGCTGGAGTACCTGAAGAACCGTTACAACCTGCCCACCCAGCAGGCGCTCGCCTGGTCGGGCATGTTGCTGAAGATCGTGGACGTGGGCGCCAAGTGGGCGGCGATCGCCACCCTGTTGTCGGTGTTCACCGGGATCTCGCTGAACCAGGGCATCCTCATCACCGGCGCGATCACGGCCGTGTACTGCACGATCGGCGGCCTGTGGGCGGACGCGCTGACCGAACTCGGCCAGTTCGTCATCCAGTTGCTCGCCGGTGTCGCGATGTTCGTGGCGGTCGTGCTGAAGCTGAACGACAAGAACATCGGCTTCCTCGGTGCCTGGGACGAGCCGGCCCTGCACGGCCATGGCAAGCCGCTGGTCGGCCCCTACGGCACGGTGTTCCTCCTGGCGTTCCTCTTCATCAAGCTCTTCGAGTACAACGGCGGCATGCTCAACCAGGCCCAGCGCTACATGGCCACCGGCAGCGCCCACCAGGCCGAGCGCTCGGCCCGGCTGTCCGCGCTCCTCTGGCTGGTCTGGCCGGTGGTCCTGTTCTTCCCGATGTGGATGTCCCCGCTGCTGGTGACGGCGCAGAAGCCGGACGGCTCCGACTCCTACGCCCTGATGACCGAACAGCTCCTGCCGCACGGCCTGCTGGGCCTGGTCATCGTCGGTTTCTTCTCGCACACCATGGCCATGTGCTCCTCCGACGCGAACGCCATCGCCGCCGTGTTCACCCGGGACGTGGCGCCGGTGCTGTCGGCCAGGGCCCGGGGCTGGAACGAGCGGTCGGGACTGATCGCGGCCCGCGTCACCACGGTCGTCTTCCTCGGCCTGTCCATGGCGGTCGCGACCCAGGTCGACTCCCCCACCCTCAAGGACATCATCACCGTCGTCATCAAGTGGGTGGCCGGTCTGATGGGCCCGATCGCGATCCCGATGATGCTCGGCCTGCTCCGCCCGTTCCGCCGCTCCGGCCCGACGGCGGCGCTCACCAGCTGGGCGGCGGGCCTGCTGGCCTTCTGGCTGGTCAACTATCCCGTCAACTGGAACGTCGACGGCGGCGTCCCGCTCCAGTACCAGGTCTCGATCCCGCTCGCGGTCTCCCTGGTGCTGTACGTCCTCGTCGGCTACCTGAAGCCGGAGGATACCCCCGAGCGACTGGCGATCATCGAGAAGGTCAACACGGACGGAGACGCGGTGGCGGCCGTCCCGGTGGCGGCCACCGCGGGGGACGACATCGTGGGGAGCCCCAAGCAGGCCCTGTAGGCTGCCGGTTGATCAACAACTGGACCTGATCGGGGGAATGATGGGTCTCGACTCGATGCGGGCGGTCTCCCAGGTGGTGGGCCGCCGCACCACTCTGCGCTACCTCGCCGTCGGGGTCGGAGCGTCTCTGCTCGCCGCGTGCAAGGGAAACGACGACGGCAAGCGCGGCACCGGCGGCAGGACCGAGGGCGAGGGCGGTTCCGGCGGCGCGTCGCCGGCACCCGGCGTGACCGGCAAGGCGTTCGCGGCCTTCGTGCGCGGCTCGTGGAAGGTCACCTCGGAAATGCCCGGCGGTGACACCTACACGTACACCGTGACCGTCGCCGACGGCGTCTGGACCATGGACCTGGGCGGCGGCAGGTCGGCGAAGGGCACCTGGGCGCTCAGCAACGGCCGGCTGGCGTTGCAGGTGCCCGAAAAACTGGGCGAAACCGACTCCGACCTGCAGGCCGCCGGCGCCGAGAACGTCCCGGCGTCGGTCGGTGACTCCGTGTCGCTCGGCCTGCCGTGGCAGCCGCCCGGCGCGTCGGGCACCGGTTCCGGCGAGCGCCTCGAGGTGGAGTACAACAAGAAGGCCGGCATGCGGATCCGCCACACCGAGCAGAGTGGCAGCATGACCGTCCACCACTGCGTCCGGGCCTGAGGTCAGGCCCGCGGGTACCTCGCCAGCCAGCCCGGGGAGGAACCCGCCGGGCCGTGCAGGGCGGGGCCCTGGGTCATTTCCATGGCGAAGTCGTCGGCGAGCTCCAGGATCGTCGGGCGGCCCTCCAGTTCGGCCAGCCAGGCCGGCGGGAGGGCCGTCTCGCCGTGCAGGGCGCCGAGGAGGCCGCCGGTGAGGGCGCCCGCGGCGGCGGAGGGGCCGCTCTGGTTCACCGCCAGGCACAGCCCGTGCCGTACGTCCTCCCCGACCAGCGCGCAGTACACGGACGCGGCCAGCAGCCCGTCCGCCGTACCGTCGCCGGCCAGCTCCTCCACCCGGGCCGGGGTGGGCATGCCCTGCCGGACGGCACCGAGGGCGTGCTGAAGGGCGTCGGAGACGGGCTGGTGGCCGGGCCGGGCCGCGAGCAGGGCGAGGGCCCGCTGCACGGCGCCGTCCAGGCTGTCGCCGCGGGCCAGCGCGTGCACGATGACGGCGTACGCGCCCGCCGACAGGTAGGCGATGGGGTGGCCGTGGGTCTGGGCCGCGCACTCCACGGCCAGCTGGACGACCAGTTGCGGTTCCCAGCCGACGAGCAGGCCGAAGGGTGCCGAGCGGGCGACCGCCTCCGGGCCCAGCTCCCCCGGGTTCTTCGGGGACTCCAGCGTGCCCATGGTCTCGTCGCCGAACCCGATGAGCAGCGCGCGGGTCGGGTCCCGGCGGGCGTACAGCCACTCCTCGCGGGCCAGCCAGCCGTCGTCCTTGCGGCGCTCGTCGGGGCCCCAGTCCCGCTGGGTGGCCGCCCAGCGCAGATAGGCCCGGTGCAGATCGGTCGGCGGGTGCCAGGCGCCGGTGTCGCGGCGCACCTGGGCCCGTATCAACCCGTCCACGGTGAACAGGGTCAGCTGGGTGTGATGGGTGACCGTGCCGCGCCGCCCGTGCCCGAAGGCCAGGTCGAGCAGCCCCTCACCGCCGTACGCGGCCCGGATCTCCTCCAGGGACAGCGGGTCGGCCGGCCCGCCCAGGGCGTCGCCGACGGCCGCCCCGAGCAGGGTGCCGCGCACCCTGCTGCGGAAGTCCTGCTGCTCGGCACGGCCCCAGACGGCACCGGATGTCACACCCACCAGACCTCCCCACGGCACCGTCCGCCTGTACGACGCCCAGCACTGTAATCGACCGGGAACGGTCCGTTCAGTCGTGCCCGGCCGGATTCTGGCTCAATGCCCGTGGGAGAAGCCGATGTTGATCGGGGAGAATCCAGCCATGACCACCACCCCCACACGCCCCACCGGGCTCAGGCTCGCCGCCGGAGTGCTCACCGGCATACTCGCCCTCTACATCGCCCTGGTCGCGCTCGGGAACATCACCGACTTCGGGACCAACCAGCAGTTCGTCCGGCATGTGCTGGCGATGGACACGACGTTCAAGGACGACGACCTGATGTGGCGGGCCGTGACCAGTACGGCCCTGGAGGACACGGCGTACGTCCTCATCATCGTGTGGGAGAGCGTGGCGGCCGCGGTGCTGGTGTGGGGGACGTTCCTGTGGGCGCGGGGCCGGGACGACCTGGCCCGGCGCTGGTCGACGTACGGGCTGCTGATGCTGCTGCTGCTCTTCGGCGCCGGGTTCATCGCGATCGGCGGCGAGTGGTTCGCGATGTGGCAGTCGAAGACCTGGAACGGGCTGGACGCGGCCACCCGGGTGTTCCTGCTGAGCGGGGTCGCGCTGATCGTCAACCTGCTGCCGCCCGGCCGGTACGGGCGCGGCGACGGTTCGTGACCGGCGGCCTCCCCCGGGCGGGAGCGCGCAGCGGGCAGCTGCGGCGGATCGCGCAGCGCCGGGCCCGGTCCGGGCAGGCGGCCGGGCGGCGCACCCGGGCTCCGCTGGGCGCGCGCCGTCCGGGGCACCGGTCCCGGGCGCCGGAGCGGAACGGCGGTGCGGCCCGGGCGGCGGGCGGACCACCGGCCGACGCGGGCGGCTGGTGGCAGCGGGCGGGGCTCGTCGCGACGATGCTTCCCGGGCTGGCGGCGGTCGCCACCCTGGTCTTCACCTGGGTGTCCGTGACGCAGGTGTCCGAGGAACTGACCATCTCCGAGCAGGGCCAGATCGCGGACCGGTACGACAAGGCGATCGAGCGGCTGGACGACGACTCGGCCAACATCCGCAGGGGGGCGATCTTCTCCCTGCAGGGCATCATGGAGGACTCGCCGCGGCAGCAGCCGGCCGTGATCTACGACCTGTCCCAGTACATCCGCACCCACGCGTCCAAGAAGGCGGCCTCCGCCGACAAGGCGCCCGACCTCCAGGCGGCGCTCTCCGTGCTCGGCCAGCGCGACCCCGGGCACGACGGGGACCGGGCCGTCGACCTCAGGGGCGTCCAGCTGGCCGGTGTCGACCTCAAGGGCGCCGATCTGAGCGGGGCGAACCTCGCCGGCGCGGTCTTCTCGCACGGCGACCTGGAGGGCACGAAGCTGTCCGGGGCGGACCTGCACGGCGCCTCACTGAACGGGGCGAACCTGCACGATGCCGACCTTTCCCGGGCGATTCTCTACAAGACGAACCTGCGGGACGCGGACCTCACGGAGGCGAGCCTCGGCGGGGCGGACCTGGCCGCGGCGGAACTGGCCGGGGCCTACCTGACGGACGTGCGGGTCGACGGCGCCACGGAGTGGACCGGCGCACACCGCCCGGAAGGCGACCTGCCGACGGTCCCCGCGAGCCCCACACCCCGGGAGTCCCGCGCGAACGGGGGAGTCGGCTAGTTGACGACCGCGACCCGGGTGCCCTGGTCGCCGAAGGCCCACAGCGCGGCCCCGTCCTCCTTGTGGAGGCGGATGCCGCCCAGCTTCTGGCCGTTGGCGGGCGGGGGCGAGGCGCCGTCCAGGGCGTTGGAGAAGGCCACGTTCACGCCGTCCGCCTTGGTGAAGTACATGACGTGCTCGATCTCCACGCCGTCCGAGCCCTTGAGGGACTGGGTGCGCAGGGTGATCGAGTAGCGGCCGGGCTGCGGGCTCACCGTGCCCGGCCACACCGGGAACGTGCGGGTCGCCTTGCCGGTCGCGTCGACCAGCCAGACCCGCTTCGCGGCGAGCGAGTACACGATCCGCCGGCCCTCGCCGGACCGGTCCGGCAGGGCGGGCACGGACGGCGTCTGCGGGCTCAGCGTCGCGTGCGGGCTCGCGGACGCCGACGCGCCGGGCCTGGCCACGGCGGCCGTGGGTTGCGGCCCGTGGTCCGCCTGTACGGCGAGGACGACGACGACCGCGGTCGCCCCCGCCGTCAGACCGGTGACCCAGGCCCACGAGGGCAGTCGGGCAGCCACGGGACGCATCTCCTCCGGTACGGGTCCCCCTTCTCAGCACAGGGGTCGGATCATCGTACTCAGTTCGCGGAGGCGGCTCGGTCCGGGGAGACGGCTCAGTCCAGGACCGGCAGCAGTTCCGGCAGGTGACCGTCGGACGCCTCGGCCGCCCGCTGCCGCTCCTCGGGGACCGCGCCGTACAGCGTGGTGCGCGGCTTCGCGGGCCGGCCGGCCGCCTCCGCCACCGCGATCAGGTCGCGGACCGACTTGTAGGAGCCGTAGGAGGAGCCCGCCATGCGGGAGATCGTCTCCTCCATGAGCGTCCCGCCCAGGTCGTTCGCGCCGGAGCGGAGCATCTCCGCCGCCCCCTCGGCGCCCAGTTTGACCCAGCTCGTCTGGATGTTGGGGATCCAGGGGTGGAGGAGCAGCCGGGCCATCGCCGTGACCGCCCGGTTGTCCCGCAGGGTCGGTCCCGGGCGGGCGATCCCGGCCAGGTACACCGGCGCGTTCGTGTGGATGAACGGCAGCGTCACGAACTCGGTGAAGCCGCCCGTCTCCCGCTGGATCCGGGCCAGTGTGCGCAGGTGGCCGAGCCAGTGCCGGGGCTGGTCCACATGCCCGTACATCATCGTGGACGACGAGCGGAT
The DNA here is from genome assembly GCF_040645015.1 of Streptomyces sp. NPDC046881. Lineage (NCBI taxonomy): Bacteria > Bacillati > Actinomycetota > Actinomycetes > Kitasatosporales > Streptomycetaceae > Streptomyces > Streptomyces sp. NPDC046881. The sequence continues at coordinate 14,188 of NZ_JBEYXJ010000094.1, forward strand.
GCCCAGCTCGTGCGCGGTCGTGACCACCTCGATCCAGGTGGCCGTGGGCAGCTTGCCCTTGGTCAGTACCCAGCGGACCTCGTCGTCCAGGATCTCCGCCGCCGTACCGGGGATGGAGTCCAGGCCGGCCTCCTTGGCGGCGGTCAGCCACTCCCGGACCGACATCCCGGTCCTGGTCGCGCCGTTCACCACCTCCATCGGGGAGAAGGCGTGCACGTGCATGCCCGGGACGCGCTCCTTCACCGCCTTGGCGATGTCGAAGTACGCCGTCCCCGGCAGGTCCGGGTGGATGCCGCCCTGCATGCACACCTCGACCGCGCCCACGTCCCACGCCTGCTGCGCGCGGTCCGCCACCTGCTCCAGCGACAGCGTGTACGCGTCGGCGTCCGTGCGGCGCTGCGCGAAGGCGCAGAACCGGCAGCCGGTGTAGCAGACGTTGGTGAAGTTGATGTTCCGCGTGACGATGTACGTCACGTCGTCGCCGACCGCCGACCTGCGCACGTCGTCCGCGACCCGGCACAGCGCGTCCAGCGCCGGCCCGTCCGCGTGCAGCAGGGCGAGGGCCTCGGCGTCGGTCAGCCGGGTCGGGTCGTCGGCCGCCGTGCGCAGCGCCTCGCGGACGTCGGCGTCGATGCGCTCCGGGGCCATCCCGGGGGCCGCCGCCTCGCGCAGCGCCTCCCAGTCGCCGTACACCTCGTCGAAGTCGGCGCGCCGGTCGCCCGTGCGGCCCTCGGTGTCGATGGAGGTGTGCAGGTCGGTACGGCCGGTGGCGGTGAACACCTCCTCCGGCTCCTGCCAGGGCAGGCCCGCCACGACCGCGTCGGCACGGGCGAGGCCCGTCTCCGGGTCGGCGAGGGCGGACACGTGCGGGCGCAGCCGCGGGTCCAGCCAGGGCTCGCCGCGGCGCACGAACTCCGGGTACACGCAGAGGCGTTCGCGCAGTTCGAAGCCGGCCGCGCGGGACCGCTCGGTGAGTTCCTCGATCTGCGGCCAGGGGCGCTCGGGGTTGACGTGGTCGATGGTCAGCGGGGAGACCCCGCCCCAGTCGTCGATGCCGGCGCCGATCAGCCGCTCGTACTCGGCGTCGACCAGGTTCGGCGGGGCCTGGAGGCAGGCCGACGGGCCCATGATGTGCCGGGCGACGGCCACCGTGGCGACCAGGTCGTCCAGTTCGGCGTCCGGCATGCCGCGCATCGCCGTGTCCGGCTTGGCGCGGAAGTTCTGGATGATCAGCTCCTGGATGCCGTGGTAGGCCCGGGCGATCTTCCGGAGTGCGAACAGCGACTCCGCGCGCTCCTCGTGCGTCTCGCCGATGCCGATGAGCAGGCCGGAGGTGAACGGCACGGAGGAGCGGCCGGCGTCCTCCAGCACCCGCAGCCGTACGGCCGGTTCCTTGTCCGGGGAGCCGTGGTGCGGGCCGCCCGGCTCCGACCACAGCCGCTCCGCGGTCGTCTCCAGCATCATGCCCATGCTGGGCGCGACCGGCTTCAGCCGCTGGAAGTCCGTCCACGTCATGACGCCCGGGTTGAGGTGGGGCAGCAGGCCCGTCTCCTCCAGGATGCGGATGGAGATCGCGCGGACGTAGGCGATGGTGTCGTCGTAGCCGTGCGCGTCGAGCCACTCGCGCGCCTCCGGCCAGCGGTCCTCCGGCTTGTCGCCGAGGGTGATCAGGGCTTCCTTGCAGCCGAGTGCGGCACCCTTGCGGGCGATGTCCAGCACCTCGTCGGGGGACATGAACATCCCGTGCCCGGCGCGCCGCAGCTTGCCGGGCACGGTGGCGAAGGTGCAGTAGTGGCACTTGTCCCGGCACAGCCGGGTCAGGGGGACGAAAACGCTCTTCGAGTACGTGATGACGCCGGGCCTGCCCGCCGCCTCCAGACCCGCGTCCCGCACCCGGGCGGCGGAGGCGGCGAGATCGGTCAGGTCCTCACCACGTGCCTGGAGGAGCACCGCCGCCTCGGTGACGTCGAGGGCGACGCCGTCCCGGGCGCGTTTGAGGGCGCGACGCATGGAGTTCTCGGTCGGGCCGGTTCCGGAGGTCGCGGAAATCGTCATTCCTTGAGCATACGTTCGCGTTGATCACCCTTGCGTCGTACCGCCCGGCAGCAGGGCGCCGTAGGCGTCGAGGGCGCGCAGCACCTCCGTCCCGCCGGCCGGCGGCAGTTGCACCACGACCTCCTCGACGCCCAGTTCGGCGTAGTGGGCGAGTTTGCCGGGGGTGGGCTGGACGGCGTACGGGACGACCTGGAGGGCGGCCGGGTCGCGGCCCGCGTCCGCCCACACCGAGCGCAGCGTGGGCAGCGCCTCGGTGAGCCCGCGGCCGCCGATCGGCAGCCAGCCGTCGGCGAACTCGGCGATGTGCGCGAACAGCCCGGGTCCCGCGGCCCCGCCGACGAGCGTGCGGGGGCCGACGACCCGGCCGCGCGGCTTCTGCACGGGCTTGGGGTGGGCGAGGCTGGCCCGGACACCGCCGAACTCCCCCGTGTACTCGGTCGGCTCCTCGCTCCACAGCGCGCGCATCAGGGCCATCCGGTCCCGGACCAGTTCCCGCCGGGTCCGCCAGGTCACGCCGTGGTCGGCGGCCTCCTCCACGTTCCAGCCGTAGCCGACGCCGAGGGTGAACCGGCCGCCGGAGAGGTGGTCCAGCGTGGCGATCTGCTTGGCGAGGTCGATGGGGTCGTGCTGGGCGACCAGGGTGATCCCGGTGCCGAGCGTCAGCCGTTGGGTCACGGCGGCCGCCTGGGCCAGGGCGACGAAGGGGTCGAGGGTGCGGCCGTACTCGGGGGGCAGGTCGCCGCCTGCGGGGTAGGGGGTCGTGCGTTCCACCGGGATGTGGGTGTGCTCCGGGAGGTAGAGGCCGGAGAAGCCGCGTTGTTCCAGTTCGCGGGCCAGGCGGGTGGGGGTGATCGTCTCGTCGGTCAGGAAGATCGTGACGGAGATACGCATGGGGCATCGTACCGACTGGTTGGTCGCCCGTCAGGGGGGCGTGTGCGGGTTCGACATGGCTTGTCCCGCCGTTCCCCGCGCCCCTCCGGGGCGCCTACCGTGGCCCGTGTGACGACCTTGCGCGGCACCTTGGCACCGGGCTCGCCGGACTACGTCCACCTCCCCTTCGAAGTGCCGCCGGGCACCCGCGAGCTGAGGGTCTCCTACACCTACGACAGACCCTCCGTCCCGCCCGGCACCCCCGGCAACGCCCTGGACATCGGGCTCTTCGACCCGCGCGGGACCGAGCCGGGCGGGCGGGGGTTCCGGGGGTGGTCGGGGGGTGCGCGGAGCGAGTTCTTCGTGCGGGCCGACGAGGCCACACCGGGGTACCTTCCCGGGCCGCTGACGCCCGGCACCTGGTACCTCGCCCTCGGCCCCTACACCGTGGCGCCGCAGGGGCTGTCGTACGAGGTGACCGTCACGCTGACGCAGGGGGCGGGCGGAGGGACGCCCGAGGCGGTGTATCCGCCGGACCGGGCCCGGGGGCGGGGCCGGGACTGGTACCGGGGCGACTGCCACCTGCACTCCTGGCACTCCGACGGGCGCCGCACCCCGGGCGAGATCGCGGCGCTGGCCCGGGCGGCCGGGCTGGACTTCGTCAACAGCTCCGACCACAACACGAACGCCTCGCACGCCCACTGGGCCGACGCGGCCGGCGACGACCTGCTGGTGCTGCTCGGCGAGGAGATCACCACCCGCAACGGGCACGTCCTGGCGCTCGGCACCGAGCCGGGCACCTTCGTCGACTGGCGCTACCGGGCCCGGGACGGCCGCTGGGCCCGCGTCGCGCGGGACGTCCGCCGGGCCGGAGGTCTGGTCGTACCGGCCCATCCGCACGCCGACTGCGTGGGCTGCGGCTGGCGGTTCGGGTTCGCGGAGGCGGACGTCGTCGAGGTGTGGAACGGGGCCTGGACGCCGGACGACGAGATGACCCTGGCGGCCTGGGACGCACGGCTGGCGGCGGTGCGGGACGGGCGGGAGTGGCTGCCGGCGATGGGCAACAGCGACGCCCACCGGGACCCGGACGTGGTCGGGCTGCCCCAGACCGTCGTCCTCGCCGACGCGCTGACCAGGGAGGCGGTCCAGGAGGGGCTGCGGGCCGGACGGTCGTACGTGGCCGAGTCGCGGCAGGTGTCGCTGGCGTTCACCGTGACCGCCGAGGGGGGTGAACGGGCCGGGATCGGGGAGCGGTTGGCGGTCGGGCGGGACACCCCGGTGACGGTCCGGCTGGAGGCGTCCGGTGTGCCGCGCTGCTCGGTCCGGTTCGTCACCGACCAGGGCGTGCTGTTCACCGGCGGGCCGCTGCCGGTGTCCGGTGCGGGGACCGTGGAGTGGCGGACGAGCCCGGCCCGCGCCGCCTACGTCCGGGCCGAGGTGCGGCACGAGACGGCGGTGGGACCGGTGCCGGGGGCGATGGCCGCGTTCACCAACCCGGTCTTCCTCGGCACTACGTGATCTGCTGTGCCGCCCACTCGGCCCACTCGCGCCGCATGGCGTTGAAGCGCATGCCGTACTCCAGGGCGATCCGGCCGTAGACGGAGAGGTTGCCGTCGTCCCAGTCGATGGAGTCGGACAGCCGGCGCAGCTGCTCGTAGCTCTCCTCGGACATCTCGGTCAGCTCGGTCAGGTAGGCGCGCGCCTGCTCGGGGCGCAGGACGCCGAGGAAGAAGACGCGCAGCAGGATGTCGCTGCGGGTGCTGCGCTGGGGCGTGGTGCCGGTCAGCCAGTGGCGGAGTTCGGCGAGTCCGTCGTCGGTGAGGGCGTACTCCTTGCGGCCGCGCGGGCCCTCGGCGACCACGGCGATCAGGCCGGATCCGGCGAGTTTGGTCAGCTCCGTGTAGATCTGGCTCTGGGTGGCGGGCCAGACGTTGGCCAGTGAGGTCTCGAACAGCTTCAGCAGGTCGTATCCGCTGGCGGGGCGTTCCGAAAGCAGGCCGAGCAGGGCGTGTCTGAGGCTCATGCCCTCACTCTACATTCCACTCTTGACATGTCGATGACCGACCTTCTAGTTTTGACATGTCGAGAATGAAAGCCCCGCAGACCGAGCCGGGCTTCGACGGGGAAACGGGGACCTCATGTCGTACGTGCGCACCTTCCTGCCGTGGATCGTCTTCGCCGCCATTCCCTCCGGGGACTGGCAGTGGGGGGCGCTGGCGGCGTTCGTCGTCGCGACGGCCCTCGTCGTCCAGGAGAAGCAGAAGGGCACCGGATTCGACGCCCTGATCATCGAGACCGGCTCGGCCGTCTTCTTCGCCGTCCTCGCCGCCGTCGCCTTCACCGACCCGCACTCGGGGGTGCACGACTACTCGGCGGCGCTGTCCTCCGCCACCCTGGCCGTCATCGCCGGGGTCTCGCTGGCCGCCGGGCGGCCGTTCACGCTCGGCATCGCCAAGCGGACGACACCGCGTGAGCTGTGGGAGCTGAAGCCGTTCATCCGGACCAACGTGGTCATCACCGCCGTGTGGACCGCCGCCTTCGCGCTGACCGCCGTCGTCCTGGCCCTGGTCGAGCACGCGGGGCACCCCCACTCGGCGCCGGCCACGCTGGTGCAGGTCGCGGGCTTCGTCCTCCCGATGGTCTTCACCGTGCGCTACGTCGCCCACGTCCAGGCCAGGGCCGGACAGGCCGCCCGATGACCGCCCCCCGGCACCTCTCGGGCAACCACGCGCCGGTCCTGGAGGAACTCACCGCGTACGACCTGCCGGTCACCGGCACGATCCCGCCCGGACTGTCCGGCTGGTACCTGCGCAACGGCCCGAACCCGGCCGACGCCGCCTCCGCCCACGACTTCGGCCCGGCCCGCACCCCGGGCGAGGCCGTCTTCGCCCCCGCCGACACCACCCCGGGCGGCCCCGGCCGGCTCCTGACGTACGTCCACGACGCCACCACCGACCGCAGCGACCTCGTCGTCCTCGACACCGCCGACCTCACCGCGCCCCCGGTCGCCACCGTCCACCTGCCGGCCCGGGTGCCCTTCGGCTTCCACGGCAACTGGCTGGGGGACGCGGAAGGCTAGGCGGGCCTCGGCCCGGGCGTCCCGGCGCGGTGCCACAATCACCACGAGGTGTACGTCCGGACGCCGTCCGCCGAGGAGAGCAGGAGCACCCAGGGCATGTCAGGCAGCAGCGACCGCAAACAGCGCATCATGACCCGCTTCCAGCGCCACCTCGCCAACCCGGTCAACCGGCGCCTGCCGTTCCAGACCCTGCTGGAGACGACCGGCCGCACCTCCGGCCTGCCCCGGACGACCCCGGTGGGCGGACGCCGGGTCGGCGACTCCTTCTGGCTCGTCTCGGAGTTCGGCTACCGGTCGCAGTACGTCCGCAACATCCAGGCCGACCCGCGGGTGCGCGTCCGCATCGCGGGGCGCTGGCACCGCGGCACCGCCCATCTCCTGCCCGACGACGACCCCGTGGCCCGCCTGCGCGCGCTGCCCCGGTTCAACAGCATGGCGGTACGGGCGTTCGGCACCGGTCTGCTGACGGTGCGCGTCGATCTGGACGGGTGACGGGTCACCCCGGCCAGACGATCGCCTGCACCTCGCTGTAGGCGTGCAGGGCGTACACGCCGACGTCCCGGCCGACCCCGCTCCCGCGGAACCCGCCGAACGGGGCCTCCATGTTCCGGCCGACCGTGTTGACGCCGACGCCCCCGGCCCGCAGCCGCCGCGCCACCCGGAAGGCCCGGGCCACGTCACCGGACCAGACGTAGTCGATGAGCCCGTACTCGGAGTCGTTGGCGAGGGCCACCCCCTCGTCCTCGTCCGCGAACGGGATCACCGTCACCACGGGCCCGAAGATCTCCTCCCGGGCCACCCGCATGTCGTTCGTACCGTCGGCGAGCAGGGTGGGCTCCACGAAGAACCCCCGGTCCGGCGGCGGCCGTTCACCACCGGCCACGACCACGGCGCCCTCCTTCCGCCCGAGTTCGACGTACGACTCCACGCGCGCCCGGTGCTCGGCGGAGATCACCGGCCCCACCACCGTGTCCGGCTCCCGCGGGTCCCCCACCTTCAGCCGGCGGGCGTACCCCGCGAGTCGCTCGACCAGCCGCTCGTACACCCCGCGCTGGGCCAGCACCCGGGTCGGTGCCGTGCAGATCTGCCCGCTGTAGAAGGAGAAGGTGGTGCCGATCCCGGCGACGGCCGAGGCGAGGTCGGCGTCGTCGAAGACGAGCGCGGCCCCCTTGCCGCCCAGCTCCATCAACTGGCGTTTCATGTCCCGCCCGCACACCTCGGCGATGCGCCGCCCGACGGCCGTGGACCCGGTGAAGCTCACCATGTCGACGTCGCCCGAGGCCACCACGGCCTCGCCCACCGAGACGTCCCGCCCGGAGACGACGTTCACCACACCCGGCGGCACCCCGGCCGCCTCCAGCGCCTGGGCCATCCGGTACACGGACAGCGGATCCTGCGGCGCGGGCTTCACCACCACCGTGTTGCCCATGGCCAGCGCCGGGGCGATCTTGCCGGCCGGGTTGGCCCACGGGTTGTTGTACGAGGTGACGCAGGTGACGACCCCGACGGGCTGCCGTACCGCCAGCGCCCCCAGCACGGCGGCCGGGCCCATCGGGCCGGCCTCGTTGATCTGCGGGGCGATCGCCCACTCGGCGGGCTCCACGTCCGCGTACCGGCGGAAGCGGGCCGCGGCCACCCCGACCTGCATCGCGCGGGCCGTCGCGGTGGTCGCGCCGGTCTCCGCCCGGGCCAGGTCGGCGTACGGCACCAGCCGCTCCCGGATGATCTCCGCGGCCCGCCCGAGCACCGCCGCCCGCTCCTGCGGCCGGGTCCGCGACCACGCCCCGAACGCCTCCCGGGCCGCCGCGCAGGCCGCCCGGGCCTGCTCCTGCGAGGCCTCCGGCGCCCAGCCGACGGTCTCCTCGGTGGCCGGGTCGGTCACCGGGTAGTGCCCGCCGTCCGGCGCCACCCACCGTCCGCCGACGAACAGCGGCTGTCCCCCGCTCACCGCGTGCTCACCGTCCGCGTGTCCCGCCCGGACCGCAGCACCTTCCCCGGCACGGCCCCGGTCACCACGTCGTCCCGGATCGCCTCCACCCCGTTGACCCACACGGCCCGCACCCCGAGCGCCCGGGAGTCCAGCCGGGGACTGTCCCCCGGCAGATCATGCACCAGCCGGGCCCGGCCGGCGTCGATCCGCTCCGGGTCGAACAGCACCAGGTCGGCGTGGAAGCCCTCCGCCACCCGTCCCCGCTCCCGCAGCCCGAAGAGCCGCGCCGGGTCGTCGGTCAGCATCTTCACCGCCTGCTCCAGACCGACCAGCTTCCGGCCGCGCAGACAGTCCCCGAGGAACCGGGTCGTGTACGGCGCCCCGCACATCCGGTCCAGGTGGGCGCCCGCGTCCGAGCCGCCGAGCAGGACGTCCTCGTGCTGCCAGGTCTCGGCGCGCAGCGCCCAGGACGCCGGGTCGTTGTCGGTCGGCATGGGCCACAGGACCGTACGCAGGTCGTCGTGGGCGCAGATCTCCACCAGGCAGGCGAACGGGTCCTGCCCGCGCTCCGCGGCGATGTCCCGCACGACCCGCCCGGTGAGGCCCCGGTTGGCCTCGCTGTAGGTGTCCCCGATGACGTACCGCCCGAAGTCCGTGAGCCGCCGGAAGACACCGGCCTCCTCCGACCGGGCCCGGCGCAGCATCTCCTCGCGGACGGCCGGGTCCCGCAGCCGGGCGATGCGCTCGGGCACGGGCAGCCCCAGGACCGGCCCCCAGCCCGGGATGAGGTTGAGGGCGCAGAAGGTGCCCAGCGACATGTTCATCGGGGTCAGGATCGGCATGGTGAGCGCGACCACCCGCCCGCCGGCCTTCCGGGCCCGCTCGCTCGCGCTCAGCTGCCGCGGCACGCGGTCCGGCACGGCCGCGTCGACGGTGAGCACGTTCCAGTTCAGCGGCCGCCCCGCCGCCGCGCTCATCTCCACCAGCAGATCGATCTCGTCGTCGTCGAACCGGTCCAGGCAGCCGGCGACGATGGCCTCGATCTGCGTGCCCTCGTGCTCGCCGACGGCGCGGGAGAGGGCCAGCAGCTCCGCCGGCTCCGCGTGCCGGGAGGCGACCGGCTGCCCGTCGCCGTCGGAGTGCGTGGCGGACTGCGTGGTGGACAGCCCCCAGGCGCCGGCGTCCATGGCCTCGTGCAGCAGCCGCAGCATGGCGTCCAGCTGGTCGCCGCTCGGCCGGCCCCCGACGGCCCCCGGGCCCATGACGTACCGCCGCAGCGCGCAGTGCCCCACCATGAACCCGGCGTTCACGGCGATCCGCCCCTCCAGGGCGTCCAGGTACTCCCCGAAGGAGTGCCAGCTCCAGGGCGCCCCCTCCTCCAGCGCCACCAGGGACATCCCCTCCACCTTGGACATCATCCGCCGGGTGTAGTCGGCGTCCTCGGGGCGGTCCGGGTGCAGCGGGGCCAGGGTGAAACCGCAGTTCCCGGCGACCACCGTGGTCACCCCGTGGTCGAGGGAGGGGGTGGCGTACGGGTCCCAGAAGAGCTGGGCGTCGTAGTGGGTGTGGGGGTCGACGAAGCCGGGGGCGAGGACGAGACCGGTGGCGTCCTCGGTGGTACGGGCCGCTTCCGTGATCCTTCCGACGGCGGCGACACGGCCGTCGCGGATGCCGACGTCGGCGGTGCGCGCGGGCGCACCGGTACCGTCCACGACGGTGGCGCCCTTGACCAGGTGGTCCAGCATGCCGGGCCCCCTTACACAGCCTGCCGGAACCGGGTGGTCCGGTGCACCGGGTCGGTGTCGATCTTCGGGATCACCTGCTCGCCGATGAGCCGGATCGTCTGCAGCGTCTCCTCCTTCGGCACCCCCACCGGCAACCCGAAGCTGAGCTGATCGGCCCCGGCCTGCTCCCACCGCTTGCACTGGCGCAGCACCTCGTCCGGGTCCCCGCAGATCAGCAGCTCCTCCTCGATCAGCAGCTCCACGAACTCCGGGGTGTACGGGGGCAGCGTCTCGGGCCACACCGGGAAGCCCTCGGGGCGCGGGAAGGTGTCGTGGTAGCGGAAGACGAGTGAGGGCAGGTAGTGCAGGCCGCCGTGCACGGCGATCTCGATCGCCTCCGCGTGGGTGGGCGCGCAGATGGCGGTCGTCGTGACCATCACGTTGTCGTTGACGAAGTCCCCCACCGGCTCCGCGTTCACGATCGCCGTCTTGTACTGCTCCAGCACCCATTCCATGTCGGAGACCTTCTGGATGCTGAAGCCGAGCACCCCGAGCCCCTTCCTCGCGGCCATGGCGTACGACGGCGGGGACCCGGCCGCGTACCACATCGCCGGGTGCGAGGTGCCGTACGGCTTCGGCAGGACCTTCCGCGGCGGCAGCTGCCAGTGCTTGCCCTGGAAGCCGGCGTACTCGTCCTGGAGCCACATCTTGGGGAACTCGGCGATGGTCTCCTCCCAGATCTCCTTGGTGTGGTTCATGTCGGTCACCCCCGGTATGAACCCGAGGATCTCGTGCGAACCGGCCCCGCGCCCGCTGCCGAACTCGAAGCGGCCCTCGCTGAGGTGGTCCAGCATGGCGACCTTCTCGGCGACCTTCACCGGGTGGTTGACCTGGGCGAGCGGGTTGAAGATCCCGGAGCCGAGGTGGATCCGCTCGGTCGCGTGGGCGAGGTAGCCGAGGAACACGTCGTTGGCGGACAGGTGCGAGTACTCCTCCAGGAAGTGGTGCTCGGAGGCCCAGGCGTACTTGAAGCCGGACTTGTCCGCCTGGATGACGTACTCGGTCTCCTCCATCAACGCCTTGTGCTCGGCCAGCGGGTCGGTCTCGGCACGCTTGCCCACGTATCCCTGTACGAAGAGCCCGAATTCCACGGCGGTTCACCGTCCTCACCGTATCTGACGATCCGTCAGTTCTGCCTGTCGGCCGACTGTCGCACCGGCCGCGACGACCGTCAATAGCTGACGAGCAGTCAGATGACGGTGACGCCCGCCAGCCAGCCGCCGTCGATCACGAACGGCTGCCCGGTGATGTACGAGGAGTCGTCCGAGGTGAGGAAGAGGGCGAGCCGCGCCACCTCCTCCGGCCGGCCGACCCGGCCCAGCGGCACGAGCTTGCGGTACAGCTCGTCCAGGGCCCGGCTCATCTCGTCGGGGTCGGCGTCCGGGTCCAGCCGGGCCGGGTTCGACATCGCGGTGTCGATGGCACCCGGACAGATGGCGTTGACCCGGATCCGCCGGCCCGCCAGCTCCAGCGCGGCCACCCGGGTCAGCCCGAGCACCGCGTGCTTGGTGGCCGCGTACGTGCCCACCGCCGCCATACCGGTCAGGGCCGTGTAGGAGGCGGTGTTCACGATCGTGCCCCCGTCGGCCATCTCCGGCGCCACCGCCTTCATCCCCAGGAAGCAGCCGACCTGGTTGACCTGCACGACCTGCATGAACTCGTCCAGCGGGGTGTCCACCAGGGCGTTGAAGCGCAGGATGCCCGCGTTGTTGACCAGCCCGTCGATCCGCCCGTACGCCTCCCTGACGAGCCCGACGGCCTCCCGCCAGCCGTCCTCCGTGCCCACGTCCAGGTGGACGTACAGCGCCCCTATCTCCTCGGCGAGCGCCTGCCCCCGCTCGTCCAGCACATCGGCGACGGCCACCCGCGCGCCCTCCGCCCGGAACAGCCGCGCCTCCTGCTCGCCCTGCCCGCGCGCCGCGCCGGTGACGATCACGACGCGTCCGTCCAGCTTGCCCATGCCGTACTCCTCAGAGGTCAGGGGCCACTTCGGCGCCGAAGGCCGCCATCTGGTCGGTGAGTTCGGTGCGGCCGCGGCTGCGGAACCGCACCTGGATCTGGTCCACGCCCATCGCGCGGTACGCCCGCAGGGACTCGGCGAGCACCCGCGGGGGCCCGCTGACCGTGCGCCGCCCGACGTCCCAGCCGGGCCGGCCGACGTACAGGGGCTCGGTGATCGCGCCGATGGTGCAGGGCGCCTCGACGCCCGCCTCCTCCCGCAGCGCCCTCAGCCGGGCGATGACGGCCGGCAGCCGCTCCCGCGGGTCCCCCTGCGGCAGCCAGCCGTCGCCCTTCAGCGCGGCCCGGCGGACGGCGGCCGGCGAGGAGCCGCCGACCCAGAGCGGGACGTGCGGCCGGGCGGGCCGCGGCCGCTGCCCCAGGCCCGCGAAGTCGTAGTGCTTGCCGTGGTGCTCGGGGAACTCCTCGGGCCCCAGGGCGGCGCGCAGCGCGTCCATCGCCTCGTCCAGCACGGCCCCGCGCCGCTCGAAGTCCACTCCGAGCGCCTCGAACTCCTCCCGCACGTGCCCCGCCCCGACCCCGAGGACCAGCCGCCCGCCGGAGAGGTGGTCGAGGGTGGCGTACTGCTTGGCGGTGAGCAGCGGATGCCGCAGCCCCACGACCGCCACATGGCTGAGCAGCCGTACCCGCCCGGTGACGGCGGCGAGGTGGGCGAGGGTGGCCACGGGGTCGTACCAGACGGTGCTCATGGCCGGGGCGAGGCGGCGCGGTATGCCCACGTGGTCGCAGCAGGCGACGTACGCGAACCCCGCCGCGTCGGCCGCCCGCGCCACGGCGACCAGGTCCTCCGGCCCGCCCGCGGTCTCCCACGGCTCGGTGTAGAGGGTGCTCTGCGACTGGACGGGCAGCTGGATGCCGTACGCGAGGGCGCTCACCCCCGCCACAGCCCCTCCGGCGTGAGCCCGAGCAGCTCGATGGCGTTGCCCCGGACGATCCGGGTCACGGTCTCCGGGTCCAGGTGCCCCATCTGGGCCTCGCCGACCTCACGCGACTTGGGCCAGGTGGAGTCGGAGTGCGGGTAGTCCGTCTCGTACAGGACGTTGCCGACCCCGATGGCGTCGAGGTTCCTGAGCCCGAAGGCGTCGTCGAAGAAGCAGCCGTGGACGTGCTCGGCGAACAGCTCGGACGGCGGCCGGGTGACCTTGCCGGCGACCCCGCCCCATCCCCGGTTCTCCTCCCACACCACGTCGGCGCGTTCGAGGATGTACGGAATCCAGCCGATCTGCCCCTCGGCGTACATGACCTTCAGGTTCGGGAAGCGCTCGAACTTGCCGCTCATCAGCCAGTCGACCATCGAGAAGCAGCAGTTGGCGAAGGTGATCGTGGAGCCGACGGCGGGCGGGGCGTCGGCGGAGGTGGAGGGCATCCGGCTGGACGAGCCGATGTGCATGGCGATGACGGTGCCGGTCTCGTCGCAGGCGGCGAGGAAGGCATCCCAGTCGTCGGTGTGGACGGACGGCAGGCCCAGGTGCGGGGGTATCTCGGAGAAGGCGACGGCCCGGACGCCCCGGGCGGCGTTGCGCCGCACCTCCTCGGCGGCCAGCCCGGCGTCCCACAGGGGGATGAGCGTGAGCGGTACGAGCCGCCCCCGCGCGTCGGGCCCGCACCACTCCTCCACCATCCAGTCGTTGTAGGCGCGCACGCACAGCAGGGCGAGTTCCTTGTCGGCGGCCTCGGTGAAGGTCTGCCCGCAGAAACGGGGAAAGGTGGGGAAGCAGACGGCGGACTGGACGTGGTTGACGTCCATGTCGGCGAGCCGGGCGGACACGTCGTACGAGCCCGGCCGCATCTGCTCGTAGGTGATGACCTCCAGCCTGACCTCGTCCCGGGCGTACCCCACGGCGGTGTCGAGACGCGTGAGCGGCCGGTGCAGGTCCTCGTACACCCACCAGTCGCCGACGGGCCCCTCGTCGGAGCCCGGGGTGCCCATGACGGGCTTGAAGCGGCCGCCCAGGAAGGTCATCTCCTTGAGCGGCGCCCGCACGATCCGGGGCCCGACGTCCCGGTACCTCCTCGGCAGGCGGTCCTGCCAGACCCCGGCGGGCTCAACGGTGTGGTCGTCGACGGAGATGATCAGCGGGAACTGTGTGGTCTCCATACCGTGCACGGTAGCGCTGATCTGACGGTCCGTCAGCTATCGGTGTCCGACGGCCGGCATGCGGAGAGGTTGTGAGGGCTTCGTGCACCCAGGTGTGGCCCTCTGTGATCGGCATCTCCCACGGCTGACGCAACCGCCCTTTACAAGGCAAACTGACGGGGTTGTTCGTGATGCCGAGGGGGGCGAACGCATGGACGGTGGGCCGCGAGTACCCGAGCAGCGGCGTGCCGGGTCCGAGCTCGTCGCGGAGCCCGGCCCGCTGCGCTTCGGCGTGCTCGGTCCCGTACGGGCCTGGCGCGGCGAGGAGGCGCTCCCCACGGGCTCCCCCCAGCAACGCGCCCTGCTGGCCGCACTGCTGCTGCGGGAGGGCCGTACGGCCACGGCCGCCGAGCTGATCGACGCGCTGTGGGGGTCCGAGCCGCCCTCCCAGGCCCTGGCCGCGGTCCGCACCTACGCCTCCCGGCTGCGGAAGGCGCTGAATCCCGGGGTCCTGGTCAGCGAGTCCGGCGGCTACGCCGTCCGCGGCCTGGGCGAGGGCGCCCTGGACCTGGCGGTCGCGCAGGACCTGGCGGCCGAGGCGGAGAAGGCCCGCGGGACCGGTGACCTGGGCCGGGCCCGCTCCCTGCTGAACCAGGCCCTGTCGCACTGGGACGGCGAGACCCTGGCCGGCGTCCCCGGCCCCTACGCCGAGGCCCAGCGGGCCCGCCTGGAGGAATGGCGCCTCGGCCTCCTGGAATCCCGGCTCGACCTGGACCTCGAACAGGGCGGCCACGCCGAGGCGGTCTCCGAACTGACCGCCCTGACGGCGGCGCACCCCCTCCGGGAACGCCTGCGCGAACTCCTGATGCTGGCCCTGTACCGCAGCGGCCGCCAGGCGGAGGCCCTGGCGGTGTACGCGGACACGCGCCGCCTGCTCGCGGAGGAACTCGGCGTGGACCCGCGCCCCGGCCTGAGCGAACTCCAGCAGCGCATCCTCCAGGCGGACCCCGCCCTGGCGGAACCCTCGGCCCCGACGACCGAACCGACGGCGACCCCGGTCCGCCCGGCACAACTCCCGGCCTCCGTACCCGACTTCACCGGACGTTCCTCCTTCGTGTCGGAACTGACCGAGGTGCTGTCCTCGGCGTCCGAGGCGGAGGGCCGGGTGATGGCGGTCTCGGCCCTGGCCGGCATCGGCGGCGTGGGCAAGACCACCCTCGCGGTGCACGTGGCCCACCGGGCGAGGGGGGCGTTCCCGGACGGCCAGCTGTACGTCGACCTCCAGGGCGCCGGCCCCCGCGCGGCGGAACCGGAAACGGTCCTCGGCTCATTCCTGCGCGCCCTGGGCACCCCGGACACGGCCATCCCCGACTCCCTGGAGGAACGCTCGGCCCTCTACCGCTCCGTCCTCGACGGCCGCCGGGTCCTGGTCCTGCTGGACAACGCCAAGGACGCGGCGCAGGTACGGCCGCTGCTCCCCGGCACCGAGGGCTGCGCCGCCCTCGTCACCTCCCGCGTCCGCATGCTCGACCTCGCCGGCGCCCACCTGGTCGACCTCGACGTCATGTCCCCGGACGAGGCGCTGGCCCTGTTCACCAGGATCGTGGGCGAGGAACGGGTGGCGGCGGAACGCGAGGCGGCGCTCGACGTGGTGGCCGCCTGCGGCTTCCTCCCCCTGGCCATCCGCATCGCCGCGTCCCGGCTGGCGGCGCGCCGCACCTGGACGGTCTCGGTCCTGGCGGCCAAGCTCGCCGACGGACGCCGCCGCCTGGACGAACTCCAGGCCGGCGACCTCGCGGTCAAGGCCACCTTCGAACTGGGCTACGGCCAGCTGGAACCGCCCCAGGCCCGGGCTTTCCGCCTGCTCGGCCTCGCCGACGGCCCCGACATCTCCCTCGCCGCCGCGGCAGCAGTCCTGGACCTCCCCCCGGAGGACACCGAGGACCTGCTGGAGTCCCTGGTGGACACGTCGCTGCTGGAGTCGGCGGCGCCCGGTCGGTACCGGTTCCACGACCTGGTCCGGCTGTATGCGCGAGCTTGCGCGGAGCGGGACGAGTGGCCACCGAGCGAGCGGGAGGCGGCCATGTCGCGGTTGCTGGACTTCTACCTGGCTACGGCGGCGCGTGTCTATGCGATGGAACGGCCCGGGGACCAGTTGGTGGAACACCTGGAGCCGACCGAGTATCCGGGGTTGGGTTTCAACAAGCGCCAAGAGGCACTGGACTGGCTCTACTCCGAGGCCAACTGCCTGTTGGCGTCGGCTCGTCAGGCGTTGGGCAGCCCCAGGATCCGGCGGGGTGTGGACCTTCTGTGGGCGGCCAAGGATCTAGGGGAGTCGGGAGCCAACTCCAGGCAGTACGAGTCCGTCGCGCTCACCGCCAGAGATGCCGCGCAGACCTCGGGCGACGCGCACGCTGAAGGCCGCGCCCGCACTGTGCTGACGAACGTCCACCTTGTAGCGGGTCGCTACAGCGAGGCCGACGAGGAAGCCCGACTGGCAGGCCTGCTCGCGGACACGGCCGAGGATCCCACGCCGGTCTTCTGGACGAGCAACGACCGGGGAATCATCGGACTCAACCAGGGCCGCTACGCGGACGCCGAGCAACATCTCAAGCGCGCCATCGAGGCATCGCGTCGGGATGGCAATCTCGCAGGTGAAGCGAGCGCTCTGTGCAACTTGTCGCGCGTCCACCTGGCCATGGGCCGAACCGGCCACGCGATAACGCTCGCCCAGCAGGGCATCGATCTGTACGACCGCCTCGGAGCCACCGTCCGTCTGGCAAACGCCCGGTACGCCTTGGGGCTCGCACTGACCGAGGCCGGGCGTCCGTCGGAGGCGCTCACGGAGCTTACGGACGCCCTGAACACGTTCCAGACGAACCGGCAGCGCCTGTGGGAGGGGACGACGCACTTCCGCATCGCGCAGGCTCACCTCGTCGGGCGGCAACACACGTTGTCTGCGAAACACGCCGAACAAGCTCTGGCGATCGGATGCATCGGCGGCGACCGTGTGCGCGCCGGCGTCCTCACGACCTTGGGTCGTTCGCTGTCCGCCTTGGGCCAGGTCGACCGCGCACGGGTCTGCTGGCTTGAGGCGCTGCCCCTCTACGAGCAATGCGGCTCTCCGGAGGCCGACGCCGTTCGGGCGCTACTGTCACCGCTCTCCACGGCCTGACGGTCGGCTGAAGCGTTCATCGATTGTTTATGCCTCGCTGGCATGCTCAACGCATCGAACCCGTCGCGTCGGGGGGCAGGCGGGTCGCTCCGGGACTCGACAGATATGCGAGAGTCCTGTCAGGTCCCTGCTCGGAGGCCCTCGGGGGAGCTGCCGGGCAGGGACCGCTCAGATTCAACTCACGTTCAGGGGAGCCGTGCACATGGCCGAGACCAAGAAGAAGTCCGACGACATCACCACGCTGGACAACCACTCGCCGGTCCCGCCGATCGACGACGCGATCACCACCATGGACAACCACTCGCCCGCCCCGCCGATCGACGACACGATCACCACCATGGACAACCACTCGCCCGCCCCGCCCGCCCTGAACCTGGACGGCGGCAAGTAAGCCACCACCCCGAGGGGGGATCGGCCGCGGCGGCGCGGAGGGGGAGCCGTCGCGGCCGAGGCGTACACCGGCGGCGAGTGCGTCGAAGTGGTGGACGCCCGGCCGGTTATCCACAGGGCAAGCGGCAGGTCGCGGTTTCTGCGATCTTGCCCGGTGTGGAGCGGACCGACTTGAGGGCGCTGGCGGACAGAGGCGTCCTCCTCACCTCACGTGCCGTGGCGGCCGGCTGGCCCCGGCGCAGTCTGACGCGGGTGCTGCGCGGGGAAGGCTGGACGCAGCTCCGGCACGGCGCCTGGGCCGAGCCGGGGCGCGACCCAGACCTGTTCACTCACCTCCGGGCCGTCCAACTCCGCGTACCGCAGCTCGTGGTGAGCCACGGTTCGGCCGCCGCCCTGTGGCGGATCGAGTCGCTCGGCGGTGGCCGCCGGGCACCGCTGGACTTCATCGATCCGCACCGCAGCATGCACCGCCTGGGCAGCGGCGTACGCGTGCACCGGATGACGCTCGGCAGAGGTGACGTCGTGGAGAGGCAGGGGTTACGGCTCACCACCCCGACCCGCACGTGCGCCGACCTCCTCCGACGTGGTCCCAGGGACGATGCGGTCGTCGCCGTGGACTCGGCCCTGACGTACCGCAGGGTCGGGCGAGTCCGACGCGCACCGCTGGTCCGGAAGGAAGAGATCTCCGCCGCGCTGGGGAAGGCCTCCCTGGGGTCGGTCCGGGCCCTGGACTGGCTCCGGCTGACCGACCCGCTCTCCGGCTCCCCCGCCGAGACGGTCGCCCGACTGCGCATGTACGACGCCGGCCTCCATCCCGAGAGCCAGGCCGAGCTGCGCACCCCGGACGGCAGCCGCCGCGTCGTCGACTTCCTCTTCCGGGCGGCAGGGCTGGGCGTGGAGATCGAGGGGTACGCCTACCACGGCACCCGTGAAGCGCACCGTCGGGACGTCCACCGCTTCAACCAGCTCCTCCGCTGCCCCGAGATCCGCAGCCTCCTCCGCTTCAGCGCCGAGGACGTTTTCCGGCGGCCTGCGTACATGGTCGCGGAGATCAGGGCCACGCTGGTTTCCCTGACCGGCGATTCCAAGTGACCGTCGGGCCGCCCGCTTCTCGGCCAGTGTCGGGCTTCCACGAGGTGAGTCAAGGGCGCTCCCGTTCCGCTGCGCTCCACTCCCGCGTCGCCTCCGGCGATGGGCCTCCGGCCCACCCTTGACACACCTCGCTCCAGCCCGGGGAAGAAGCGAGCGGGCAGCCCGGAGAAAGTGGCCGCCTCAGGTTCGTCACCCCTCGGGTCGGCTGCATTCACATCGCCGACGGAGGGAGCGCGGTCGCACCTCGCCTGCACGCCGGGTGGATTCGGCGGCTTGCGGGTGGTGGGCCTCCGGAGGCGGGGGCGCGGCAGGTGAGCGGCGGCACGCCGGGTGGGGGCGCGGTAGCCGAGCGTTGGCATGCCGGGTCGGCTAAGCGGCTTGCGGTCCGGTGGGGTGGGGCGCGCCCCCGCCTCGCCTGCACGCCGGGTCGGATGGCGGCTTAAGGGGAGGGGAAGGGAGCAGTGGGGCGGGGGAGAGCGAGGCAGTAGCGTCCCATTGGCCCCAACCGTCACACGGAGATGGTGATTGGCGGATTTGGGCCACCTCCACCGACCCTCCCGCCTGCCTGACCTGCCCCGCTTCCAGCCCAATTCCGCCAATCACCATCTCAAGGGGGAAGGGAAGGTGCCCCTGGGGAGTCCCGAGGCTCCCGGGACTTCCGGGACTTCGGGGACTTCCGGTACTCACCCGGCGTGCTGGCGGGGCGAGACGGCGCCCCACCCACCGAACCGCAAGTCGCCAAGCCGACCCGGCGTCCTTGTAGGGCGGGACGGCGCCCACCCGCGAACCGCAAGCCGCCGAACCCACCCGGCGTCCCTGCGAGACGGGACCGCGCCCCACCCACTTCCCGTCAGCCGCCAAGCCGACCCGGCGTCCCTGCGAGACGGGACCGCGCCCCATCCACTTCCCGCCAGCCGCCAAGCCGACCCGGCGTCCCTGCGGGACGGGATCGCGCCCCACCCACCGAACCGCAAGCCGCCGAACCCACCCGGCGTCCTTGCGGGACGGGACCGCGCCCCACCCACTTCCCGCCAGCCGCCGAACCGACCCGGCGTCCTTGTGGGGCGGGACCGCGCCCCCTCCCGACGGGACCAGGGGGGCGACCCGGGGGCCCGGTGCCGGGCTGGGGCACCGGCTTTTGGGGGCGCTCGCTCGCTTCTTGACCGGGGTGGAGCGAGGTGTGTCAAGGGTGGGCCGGAGGCCCATCGCCGGAGGCGACGCGGGAGTGGAGCGCAGCGGAACGGGAGCGCCCTTGACTCAC
>NZ_JBEYXJ010000095.1:0-33722 GCF_040645015.1 Streptomyces sp. NPDC046881
GGCGGGCCCGGGGGGCGTTGCGATCCCGGGCTCCCCCCCGCGCGGGGGGGCGCCCCCCCCCCCCCCCCCCGCGGACGCATGTACGGGCGTCGTCCGGTGCGGCGGACGCACGTTCGGGCGCCGTCCGGTGCGGCCCGGCCTTGACACCCCACCCGATCTGACGGACAGTCAGAAACCGTTCCCGGAGTTCAGGGGGTGGCGGTGCGCGAGGAGCAGGCCGATGACGAACTGGACGCACGGCTCAAGGAGTTCGAGGGACGCCCGGCCGCCGTCACCGGCGTCGGCAGGGACCCGGTGAACGCGCCGATGATCCGGCACTGGTGCGAGGCGCTGGGCGACACCAACCCCGCCTACACCGGCCCGGACGCCATCGCCCCGCCCACCATGCTCCAGGCCTGGACGATGGCCGGCCTGACCGGACACCGGGGCCGCACCGGGGCGTACGACGAACTCCTCGACCTGCTGGACGCGGCGGGCTGCACCGCCGTGGTGGCCACCGACTGCGAGCAGGAATACCTGCGGCCCCTGCGGCCGGGCGACGAGATCGCGTTCGACACGGTCATCGAGGAGGTCTCCGGCCGCAAGACGACCAGACTCGGCACGGGCCACTTCGTCACCACCCGGACGGACGTCCGGGTGGGCGGCGAGCCGGTCGCCACCCACCGCTTCCGCATCCTCAAGTACGCCCCCGCGCCCCGCACCCCCCGGGCGCGCCGCCCCCGCCCGGTGGTCAACCGGGACAACGCCGGCTTCTGGCAGGGCGTGGCCGAACACCGGCTCCTCATCCAGCGCTGCACGGCCTGCGGCACCCCGCGCCACCCCTGGCTGCCGGGCTGCAACTCCTGCGGCAGCCCGGACTGGGACACGGTGGAGGCGAGCGGAGAGGGCACGGTCTACTCGTACGTGGTGCTGCACCACCCGCCCTTCCCGGCCTTCGACCCCCCGTACGCGGTCGGTCTGATCGAACTCGCCGAGGGCGTGCGGATGGTGAGCAACGTGGTCGGGGTGCCGTATGACGAGGTGCGCATCGGGCTGCCGGTACGGCTCGAGTTCCAGCGGTGCGACGAGGAGCTGACCGTACCGGTGTTCCGGGCGGTGCGGCGGTGAGGGCCGGGGACCGGCTGCCGCCGCTGGAGATCCCGGTGACCCGCACCCTGATCGTGGCGGGCGCCATCGCCTCCCGGGACTACCAGGACGTGCACCACGACCCGGAACTGGCCCGGCAGAAGGGCGCACCGGACATCTTCATGAACATCCTGACCACCAACGGCCTGGTCGGCCGGTACGTCACCGACCACTTCGGCCCCGCCGCGGTGCTCCGCAGGGTCGCCATCCGGCTGGGCGCGCCCAACCACCCCGGGGACACGATGGTGCTGACCGGCAGCGTCGAGGAGGTCGACGGGGACACGGCCGTCGTCCGGGTCGTCGGCGCCAACGGCCTCGGCACCCACGTGACCGGCACGGTCACGGTCACCCTCCCGGAGGCCGGGTCATGAGCCTGCGCACGCGCGACACCCTCGGCGGGCGGGCGGCGATCGCCGGCATCGGGGCCACCGAGTTCTCCAAGGACTCCGGCCGCAGCGAGCTGCGCCTGGCGGTGGAGGCGGTGCGGGCCGCGCTCGACGACGCCGGGCTCACCCCGGCGGACGTGGACGGGCTGGTGACCTTCACCATGGACACCAGCCCTGAGATCACCGTCGCCCAGGCCTGCGGGATGGGCGAGCTGTCCTTCTTCTCCCGGGTGCACTACGGCGGCGGGGCGGCCTGCGCCACCGTCCAGCAGGCGGCGCTCGCGGTGGCGACGGGCGTGGCGGAGGTGGTGGTCTGCTACCGCGCGTTCAACGAGCGCTCGGGCCGCCGGTTCGGCGCGGGCGTGCAGCACCGGGAGCCGTCGGCGGAGGGGGCGGCGCTCGGCTGGGTGCTGCCGTTCGGGCTGCTCACCCCGGCCTCCTGGGTGGCGATGGCCGCCCAGCGGTACCTGCACACGTACGGCCTGACGACCGAGGCGTTCGGGCACGTGGCCGTGGTGGACCGGGCGTACGCGGCGACCAACCCCGCCGCCTGGTTCCACGGCCGCCCGATCACGCTCGCCGACCACGCCGCCTCCCGCTGGATCGCCGAGCCGCTGCGGCTGCTGGACTGCTGCCAGGAGACCGACGGCGGGCAGGCGCTCGTCGTCACCTCCCTGGAGCGGGCCCGGGACCTGCCGCGGCCGCCCGCCGTGATCGCGGCGGCGGCCCAGGGCGCGGGCCGGGCGCAGGAGCAGATGACCGGCTTCTACCGGGACGGCCTGACCGGCCTGCCGGAGATGGGCGCGGTGGCCCGGCAGCTGCGGCGCACCGGCGGACTCGGCCCGGACGCCGTCGACGTGGGCATCCTCTACGACCACTTCACCCCGTTCGTGCTGATGCAGCTGGAGGAGTTCGGCTTCTGCGGCCGGGGCGAGGCGGCGGACTTCGTGGCCGAGCGGCGCCTGCCGCTGAATACCCACGGCGGCCAGCTCGGGGAGGCGTACCTGCACGGCATGAACGGCATCGCGGAGGCCGTACGGCAGCTGCGGGGCACGGCTGTGAACCAGGTGCCGGGGGCGGCCCGCACCCTGGTGACGGCCGGCACCGGAGTGCCGACATCGGGCCTGGTCCTGACGGCGGACGGCTGACCTCCTCAGGGTCGTACCCGCAGACGGTACGGTCCCGCAGTCCACCTTCAGGAGGTGGAGGCAGCCCCACCCCTACAACCTGAGGGGGACTCGCCTTCGGGACCTGCGGGCGATCCGCCGCGGGGGGCCTCGCTCCTAGCGTGGAGCCATGACCACACCCGTCTGCACCAGCGCCTCGGCCGCCGCCGCTCCCGCGCGGCAGACCTACCCGTCGTTCGCGTCGTACGTGCGCGCCCGCCAGCCGGTGCTGCTGCGCACCGCCCGCTCGCTGACCGCGAACCCGAGCGACGCCGAGGACCTGCTGCAGACCGCGCTCGCCAAGACCTATGTGGCCTGGGAGCGGATCGAGGACCAGCGGGCGCTCGACGGCTACGTGCGCCGGGCGCTGGTGAACACCCGGACCTCGCAGTGGCGCAAGCGCAGGGTGGACGAGTTCGCCTGCGACGAACTGCCCGAGCCGGAGCCCGTGCCCGGCGGCGACGACCCGGCCGAGCGGCAGGCGCTGCACGACGCCATGTGGCGGGCGGTCCTGCGGCTGCCGGCGCGCCAGCGGGCGATGGTCGTCCTGCGGTACTACGAGGACCTCAGCGAGGCCCAGACCGCCGAGGTGCTCGGCGTGTCGGTGGGCACGGTGAAGTCCGCGGTCTCCCGCGCGCTGGGCAAACTGCGCGAGGACCCGGAGCTGACGCTGGTGCGCTAGACGCCGCCTTCCCGGCAACGTGACCGCTCAGTGACCCAACCCCTAGTGACATACCGCTTGGTATGTGCGCAGAATCAGCGCACCCCCTACCACCGTGTAGGACCACCGCGTAGGCAATGTCGCCCGGGAGGACGCCGTGCTGGCCACGATGCAGGACGTACCGCTGCTGATCTCCAGGATCCTGACCCACGGGTCGACGGTCCACGGCTCCTCACAGGTGATCACCTGGACCGGGGACCCCGAGCCGCACCGGCGCACCTTCGCCGAGATCGGCACCCGCGCCGCGCAGCTCGCGCACGCCCTGCGGGACGAGCTGGGGGTGACCGGCGACGACCGGGTGGCCACGCTCATGTGGAACAACGCCGAGCACGTCGAGGCGTACTTCGCGATCCCCTCCATGGGCGCCGTCCTGCACACGCTGAACCTGCGGCTGCCCGCCGAACAGCTGGTGTGGATCGTCAACCACGCGGCCGACAAGGTCGTCGTCGTCAACGGCTCCCTCATCCCGCTGCTCGCGCCGCTGCTGCCGAAGCTGCCCACGGTCGAGCACATCGTCGTGACCGGGCCCGGCGACCGGGCCCCGCTGGCCGGCGCCGGCGCGCGGGTCCACGAGTACGAGGAACTGATCGCGGGCCGGCCCGCCCACTACGACTGGCCGGAGCTGGACGAACGCCAGGCCGCCTCCATGTGCTACACCTCCGGCACGACCGGCGACCCCAAGGGCGTGGTGTACAGCCACCGCTCCATCTACCTGCACTCCATGCAGGTCAACATGACCCAGTCGATGGGTCTGACCGACCAGGACACCTCGCTCGTCGTCGTCCCGCAGTTCCACGTGAACGCCTGGGGCCTGCCGCACGCCACGTTCATGACCGGCGTCAACATGCTGATGCCGGACCGGTACCTGCAGCCGGCCCCGCTCGCCGAGATGATCGAGCGCGAGCGGCCCACCCACGCGGCGGCCGTCCCGACCATCTGGCAGGGCCTGCTCGGCGAGCTGCAGGCCAGGCCGCGGGACGTCTCCTCGCTCACCCAGGTCACCATCGGCGGCTCGGCCTGTCCGCCCTCCCTCATGGAGGCGTTCGACGAACTCGGCATGCGCGTCTGCCACGCCTGGGGCATGACGGAGACCTCCCCGCTGGGCACGGTGGCCCGGCCGCCGGCCCACGCGGTCGGCACCGACGAGGAGTTCGGCTACCGGCTCACCCAGGGCCGCTTCCCGGCGAGCGTCGAGGGCCGCCTGACCGGGCCCGACGGGGCGCGCCTGCCCTGGGACGGCGAGTCGGCGGGCGAGCTGGAGGTGCGCGGGCCGTGGATCGCGGGCGCCTACTACAACGGAGCCGACGCCGAACCCCTGCGCCCCGCGGACAAGTTCAGCGCGGACGGCTGGCTGAAGACCGGTGACGTCGGCACCATCTCCCCCGACGGCTTCCTCACCCTCACCGACCGGGCCAAGGACGTCATCAAGTCCGGCGGCGAGTGGATCTCCTCGGTCGAGCTGGAGAACGCGCTGATGTCCCACCCGGACGTCGCCGAGGCCGCCGTGGTCGCCGTACCGGACGAGAAGTGGGGCGAGCGGCCGCTGGCCACGGTCGTCCTCCGGCCGGGCGCGACCACCGACTTCGAGACCCTGCGCACCTTCCTCGCCGAGGAGGCCAGCATCGCCAGGTGGCAGCTGCCCGAGCGCTGGACGGTCATCGAGTCGGTCCCGAAGACGAGCGTGGGCAAGTTCGACAAGAAGGTGCTCCGCAGGCAGTACGCGGAGGGCGAGCTGGACGTCACCCGCCTCTGAGGAGGCTCGACCGACGGGGGGCCGGACCGGACTCCGGCCCCGCCGTCGGCACCTCGGCCCCGCCGTCGGCGCCTCGGTCCCGCTGCCGGCGCCTCGGCCCCACCGCCGACACTGCGGCGCCGCTGTCGGCACCTCGGCCCTGTTGCCGGCACTCCGGCACCTCGGCTCTGCCGTTGGCACCCCGGCCCTACCGCCGACACCGTGGCGCCGCTGCCAGCACCTCGGCCCTGCCGTCGGCACCTCGGCAGCCCGGCACCGCCGGCACCCCGGTCCCGCCGTCGGCGCCTCGGCCCCACCGCCGACACCGTGGCGCCGCTGTCGGCACCTCGGCCCTGTTGCCGGCACTCCGGCACCTCGGCTCTGCCGTTGGCACCCCGGCCCTACCGCCGACACCGTGGCGCCGCTGCCAGCACCTCGGCCCTGCCGTCGGCACCTCGGTACCCCGGCGCTGCCGGCACCCCAGCCCCACCGCTCGCACCGGCCCCACCGCCCGCACCGGCCCCCGCGCCCTCAGCGGCGCCCGCGCCGAACCGTCGTGGTCCACCCGAGGATCAGCCACAGCCCCGCCACCGCGCACACCCCGGACCAGCCCCAGTGGCCGAAGGCGGGGCCGGCGACGGCCGAGGCGAGGGCGCCGCCGGCGAAGCCGGAGACGACGTAGGCCGTGTTGGCGGTGGCCGGTGTGGACGTCGTCGTGAGGGCCAGGGTCTGGTTGGCGACGTGGGAGGCCACCAGGGCCGCGTGGATGGCGATCGCGGCGGCGAACAGCGCCGGCAGCACCTGCCCGCCGAGCCAGAACAGCGGTACGGCGACGGCGGCCAGCACGTACGCCGCGCCGACGACCCGGGCCGCGCCGAAGCGGTCCGCCAGTCCGCCCGCCAGCGGCGCCACCGCGCTGGCGGTCAGCCCGAAGAGGCCGAAGAGCCCGGCGGTCGCGGTGGACAGGCCGTACTCCGGACCGGTCAGCAGCAGCGCCAGCGAGGTCCACAGGGCGCTCCACGCCCCGAACATCCCCGCCTGCCGCAGGCACGCCCGCCACAGGTCGGGCGAGCGGCGCAGCAGCCCCGGCAGCTCGGCGATGCCGGAGAACAGCCCGCCCTGCCGCACCCGCCGCTCGGCCGGCAGGGCCGCCGCGGTCGCGAGCCCGAGCGCGAGGGTCAGTACGGCGGACCCGGCGAACACCCAGCGCCAGCCGAACGCCTGCCCGGCGAGCCCGCCGAGCACGCGGGCCGCGACGATGCCGGTGAACAGCCCGGCGATGACGGCCGCGACATGCCGGGCGCGCCGGTCGGCCGGGGCGCGCGCGGCGACCAGCGGCACCAGCAGCTGCGGTACGACCGTCGCCGCGGCGGCGACGAACACGGCGGCGGCCAGGGCCACGGTGCCCGGGGCGACGGCCGCGACGAGCAGCGCAGCCGTGGTGGCCACCGAGAGCCAGGCGACCAGCGGACGGCGGTCGACGCGGTCGCCGAGCGGGGCGAAGAAGAGCAGGCCGGCCGCGTAGCCGAGCTGGGCCACCGAGGCGATCCAGGCCACGGCCGCGGGAACGGTGCCGAAGTCGTGGGCGATCAGCGGCAGCAGCGGCGCCGCGAGATAGATGTTGGCGGCCGTGACGGCGGTGCAGACGGCGATGAGCAGGAGGAAGAGGGTGCCGGAGGCGGACCGCTCGCGGCCCGGTATCCGGACCCCGGGCGCCCGGCGGGTGCTGGTGGCTGACGGCATGAGGGGGAGGCACTCCTTAGAGCCGACTCACACAACTAACTGGTTGGTTGAAACTCTCCAACAGGGTGCACCGTCCCGGCATTCCCAGTCAACCAACTAGTTGGTTATCGCGTGCCGCCCGCCCTACCCTGTCCCCATGGCATCAGTGAGGGACCCCGAGGCCACCAAGGCCCGCATCTTCGACGCGGCGGTCGCCGAGTTCGCCCGCCACGGCATCGCGGGCGCCCGCATCGACCGCATCGCCACCGAGGCCAAGGCCAACAAGCAGCTGATCTACGCCTACTTCGGCAACAAGGCGGAGCTGTTCAGCAAGGTCCTCGGCACCTGCATGGTCGACCTGGCGGCGGCCGTCCCCGTCGACCCCGACGACGTCGAGGGCTGGGTCGACCGCCTCCTCGACTACCACGCCACCCACCCCGAACTGCTGCGCCTGCTCTTCTGGGAGGGCATCGAGTACGGCAGCGCCGAACTCCCCGACGAGTCGGCCCGCCAGGACCACTACGCCCGCAAGGTCGCCGCGCTGGAGGACGGCCAGGCCCGGGGCGTCATCACGGACGCCATCCCGGCCGGTGACCTGCTGATCCTGATCACCGCGCTGACCAACTGGATGGCCGTGGTCCCGCAGATGCGGCGCATCCTCGCCGGTACGCGGGACTCCGACCGCGACCGCCTGCGGGCCTCCGTCAAGGAGGCGGCCCGCAGGCTGGTCGCCCCCTAGCGACTGCCCGTCCGGCGCCGGTGTCCGGCCTCCGGCGCCCGGTGCCTAGTTCGTGCCGACCCGGGCCAGCAGGTCCACGATCCGCGACTGCACCTCGGTGCTGGTGGACCGCTCCGCGAGGAACAGCACCGTCTCGCCCGAGGCCAGCCGGGGCAGGTCGGCCGGGTCGACCGCGGCCGTGTAGACGACCAGCGGGGTGCGGTTGAGCTGCCCGTTCGCCCGCAGCCAGTCCACGATCCCGGCCCGCCGGCGGTGCACCTGCATCAGGTCCATCACCACCAGGTTCGGCCGGAACTGCCCCGCCAGCGTCACCGCGTCGTTGTCGTTCGCGGCCCGCGCCACCTGCATCCCGCGCCGCTCCAGCGTCGAGGTCAGCGCCAGCGCGATCTCCGCGTGCTCCTCGATGAGCAGCACCCGCGGCGGATGCTGCTCGCTGTCCCGCGGCGCCAGCGCCTTCAGCAGGACGGCGGGATCGGCGCCGTACGCCGCCTCGCGCGTCGCCTGCCCCAGCCCGGCCGTGACCAGCACCGGCACCTCGGCGGCCACCGCGGCCTGGCGCAGCGACTGCAGCGCGGTCCGCGTGATGGGCCCGGTCAGCGGGTCCACGAACAACGCGGCGGGGAAGGCCGCGATCTGCGCGTCGACCTCCTCGCGCGAGTGCACGATCACCGGCCGGTAGCCGCGGTCGCTCAGCGCCTGCTGGGTCGTCACGTCCGGCGCGGGCCACACCAGCAGCCGGCGCGGGTTGTCCAGCGGCTCCGGGGGCAGCTCGTCGTCCAGCGGCTGCGGACGCGGGGTGTCGGCCACCTCCACGGCCCCGCCGGGACCGTCCAGCGGCTCCGGCCCCTCGGCGGCGTCGGGTTCCGGGGCGCCTATGGCGTACGACCGCCCGGCCCCCTCGGTGCCCGCGGCCGGCCGGGGCTGCCCGCCGAGCGAGGGCTGCGCACCGGGCAGCGGACCGGCCGGCGCGGGCTGCGCCACCGCCGGCTGCCCCGCGAGTGGCGCCTGAGCACCGAGGGACGGCTGTGCGGGTGCCGGTTCCGCCGGCGGGTGCGGCCGGGCCGCCTGGTCCGGCTGCGGCTCCGGGCGGGTGGCAGGGTCAGGCGGAGTGCCCAGCTTGCGCCGCCGGCCGGAACCGCCCGGCGCGTGCGGCGGCGGAGTGACCGTCGGCTGCTGCACCTGGGCGGCCTGCCGCGCGAACGGCACCCCCTGCCCGAGCGTGCGCACGCTGAACGCCCGCCCCTGCGTCGAGTCCGGGTCGACCGGCGCACCGCCGGCCGCCTGCGCGGGCAACGGCTGCGCGGCCGGTACGGCGGCCCCGCCGGCCCCGGGGGGAAGCGGGGTGCCGGTGTCACCGGCGCCCGGCCACTGCTGCGGGGCACCGGCCGCCGGGTTGCCACCGGGCGGTACGGCCCGGGCGCCCTGCGGGCCCGCGGGCAGCTGCCCGGCCTCGGCGGGCAACGGCAGCGCACCAGGGGCCGCCACCGGGGCACCGGCGGGCGGGGTGCCGGGCTGCGCGGCGGCCGGGGGCTGCGGCGCCGGGGCGGGCGCGGGCTGCGCGGCGGTGCCCTGCGCGGGCGCGGGCTGGGCCGGCGTGCCCTGCGCGGGTACGGCCGCCTGGCCCGGGAGGGCGGCACCGGGCTGCGCACCGGGAACCGCCGGCGCGGATCCCGCCTGGACGGGACCCGCCTGGGCGGCACCGGTCTGTCCGGGGCCCGCCTGGACGGCGATGCCCTGCCCGGCCGTGCCCTGCGCCGGAACGCCGGGCGCCGCCTGGCCGGGAGCCGGCGGTACGGCCGCAGCCTGCGGGGCCTGGCCGGGAGCGGCCGGCGCCGGAAGGGGCTGCGGCGCGGTCTGCGCGGGTACGGCTCCCGGCGCCGCCGGCTGCGCGGCCCCGGCCGGCTGGGCCACCGCCCGCCGCCGCCGGCCGGTCGGCGCGCTGGTGGGATGCGGCTGCGGTGGGGTGTGGTCCTCGGCCTGGTCGAGCGGTACGGCGTCGTGCCGGCCGTCGTCGGCCGGGAGCCCCTCGGCGGACACCGGCAGCTGCGCGGACACCGCCTGCGCGGGCACCGGCACCTGCGCGGGCACCTGCACCTGACCGGGCAGCGGCCCGGCACCGGCCACCGGACCGGTGTGCGGCCGCGCGTCGGCAGCCGTACCCGGACCCTGACCCGGGACGGACGGCCCACCGGCAGCCGGAGCCACGGGAACACCGGCGTTCGGTGCCGCGGGCGCACTCGCAGCCGGAGCCACGGGAACACCGGCGTTCGGCGCCGCGGGCGCACTCGCACCCGGCGCCACCGGCACGGCCGGACCCATGGCAGGAGCCGGGCCGTCCGCCGGCTCGGCGCCGGCCGGTGCCCGGTCGGCCTCGGCCGGCGGCAGGGCGAAGACCGTACGCGCGCCCGCCTCCTGGGACGCGGCGCGGTCCGCAGCGGCGGCCAGCGCCCGCCGGCGCCGTCCGCCCGGCTGCGCGCCCTCGGCCGCCTCGCCACCCTGCGCGGCGACGGCCTGCGCGCCCGGTGCCGGCTCGCCGCCGGCCGCGGGAAGGGCCGGAGGCAGGGCGGCCTGCGGTGCGTCGGAGTCGCGGCGGGCCCGCCGGCCCGTGGGCGCGGGCACGCCCTGCGGTGGCACGGTGCCACCGAGGCCCGTACCCGAGGCGGCGGCCCCCGCGCTCTGCTCGGCCGCGGTCATCACGGCACCCTCGGCCACGCCCTCGCCGTCACCGGCGCCCCCGGCGCCGATCTCGGCGGGCCGCCCGCGGCGACGCCCGGTCCCGCCGGACGCGCCCTCCGGGGCCTCGGCCGGAACCATCGCTGCCGCCTCGGCGGGCACGTCGGCCCGCCGCCGGCGCCGCCCGGTCGGTACGGGCGCCTCCGCCTCGCCGGCGTCACCCGCGCCGGCCACGTCACTGTCCAGGAAGGCGTCCGTCGAGGCCCGCCGGGCCCGCCGCCGGCCGCCCGCCGCCTGCTCGGCCGCGCCGGAGTCGTCCGCGGCACCCTCCGCGCCGTCCGGGGCCTGCGCCGCGCCCGGGGCGTCGGCCGCGACCGCGCCCGCCCCGCCGCCGAGCGGCACCTCCAGCACGTACGCGCTGCCGCTCATGCCCGGCACCTCGTGCGTCTGCAGCACGCCTCCGTGGGCGCGCACGATCCCGCGCACGATCGGCTCGTGCACCGGGTCCCCGCCGGCGTACGGCCCGCGCACCTCGATCCGCGCGACCTCGCCGCGCTGCGCGGCGGCCACGACGACGGTGTTGTCCAGATAACCGCCCGCCGAGACGGGCGTGTTGCCGGTGGCGTCGACCCCGGCGACGTCCGCGACGAGATGCGCGAGCGCGGTGGCGAGCCGCTGCGGGTCGACCTCGGCCTCGATGGGCGGGGCGTGCACGGCGAACTGCACGCGCCCCGGTCCGATCAGCTCGACGGCCCCGTCCACACCGGCGGCGACGACGGCGTCCAGCATCACCTTCGTACGGGTGATGTCCTCGCTGCCCGCGTCCAGCCGCTGGTAGCCGAGCACGTTGTCGATCAGGGTCGTGATCCGCGAGTACCCGGCGGAGAGGTGGTGCAGCACCTGGTTGGCCTCGGGCCACAGCTGACCGGCGTCGTCGGCGGCGAGCGCGGACAGCTCGCGGCGCAGCTCGTCCAGCGGTCCGCGCAGCGACTGGCCGATGAGCGTGAGCAGCTGCTCGTGCCGCCCGGCGAGCGCCTCGTACCGGTCCTTCTCCCGTTCGGCGAGGGAGGCGTACCGCTCCTCGCCCGCGGCCAGCTCCTCCGCGTGCTTCTCGCGCAGCTCCTCGACCTCGGTGACGTGCTGCTGGCGCAGCGCGGTCAGGTCGGAGGCGTGCTCCTCGGAGAGCCGTTCGAGTTCCTCGGCGTGCGCCTTCTCCAGCGCGGCCTTCTCCTCGGCCAGGGCGTCGTACGGCCGCCGGTCGGTGAAGGTCATCACGGCGCCGACGAGCTGGTCACCGTCCCGCACCGGCGCGGTGGTCAGATCGACCGGCACCTGCTTGTCGCCCTTGGACCACAGCACCTGCCCGCGCACCCGGTGCTTGCGCCCCGAGCGCAGGGTGTCGGCGAGCGGCGACTCGTCGTACGGGAAGGGCGAGCCGTCGGCACGGGAGTGCAGCACCAGCGTGTGCAGCTCCTTGCCGCCCAGCTCACCGGCCCGGTACCCCAGTATCTGGGCGGCGGCCGGATTGACGAGCACGATCCGCCCGTCGGTGTCGGTACCCACGACGCCTTCCGAGGCCGCCCGCAGGATCATCTCGGTCTGCCGCTGCGACCGGGCCAGCTCGGCCTCGGTGTCCACGGTCCCGGACAGGTCCCGGACCACGATCATGAGCAGCTCGTCGCCGGTGTAGCCGTAACCGTCGTACGCCTGCTGCCCGTTCTCCAGGTTCGCGCTGGTGACCTCGACCGGGAACTCGCTCCCGTCGGTCCGCCGCGCGACCATCCGGGTCGGTTTCGTCCGGCCCGTGGGATCCATGTGATCGGGCCGCCGCATCGACCCGGGGATCAGCCGGGAGTCGAACTCGGGCAGCAGATCGAGCAGCCCACGCCCCACGAGAGCCGTACCGGGCGCCTCGAAGGCCTCCAGCGCGATGGTGTTGGCGTTGACGACGGTTCCGTTGGCGTTGACCAGGACCAACGCGTCCGGCAGCGCGTCGAGTATGGCTGCGAGGCGAGCAGCGCCTCGGGATGGCCTGCTGCTCACGAGTCGCCTTCCTCCCTGTTACCGCACTTTGCCGACCGCTCGGGCCATCTTGCCAACCGGCCCGCGACGTGTCACGCGAGGGAGTCTAAGGGCACGGGTTGCGCTCGCGGCGCCGGATGAGAGGGAGGTCCCACGAGGAAGTGACGGCGAACGCGTGACCGCACGGGCCGGCTCCCCGAGTCCTCCTCCGGACCTTTACGGAACCGATGCGTCCGCCAAGCGCCCCGTGGACCCCCGTCCTCCCGGTCCTTGGACCGAGCCGCCCGCCTTCGGCAGCAGCGGCACCATCCGGTCCCACCGCCCGATCTCGCATCCGTTGCTGCGGTCGTACGAGGCGTCGACCGGGCGGCCGGCCCAGGTACCGGTGACCCGGGCGGTGGCCGGGCCGCCGTAGAGCATGGTGCAGTCGGTGTCCGCGGGCACCGGGGCGAAGGGATCCCGGCCCCACCGCGTGTGCTCGTCGAGCAGCCGGCAGGCCCCGGCGGCGTCCGGATGCCGGCCGGCGGTGGGATGGCAGGACACCTCGTACGTCCCGTCCCGGCCCGCCCCGGCGTGCCGGACCACCACGGTCAGGTGATCGGCCCCGTCCTCGGGCCGCGCCGGCGGCGGCAGCGCGCCGGCCGCGGCGGCGGGTACGGCGGTGAGCGGGACGAGGGACGCGACGACGGAGAACGACGCCCACAGAAGGCGCCGCCCGGCGCCCGGCAGTACGAAGACCATGCCCGGTCCAACGCCGCTCCCGCCCGGACGTTGCGCCGGCCTCCCCCTTTTGCCTGCGGTCCCTCCCGCCCCGCCCGGCGAAGCCCTTTGCCCTGCGGCCCGCCTGCCTAGTACCGTGGGGGGCGATTGGTGACGCGGTGCTCGCCTGTGTCATCATCTGCACGCACCACTCGCGCGCTCGCGTGAGCGGTTGTGCTGGAGGCGTCGCCTAGTCCGGTCTATGGCGCCGCACTGCTAATGCGGTTTGGGCCTTAAAGCCCATCGAGGGTTCAAATCCCTCCGCCTCCGCCCCACCCGAAGCCCCGGTCCCCAGGACCGGGGCTTCGTCGTTCCCCCCGTCCTGGGGCGTTTTCGCAGGTCACAAGGGGTGTGCGGATCGGATTTCACATGACGGCGGCAGTCATGTAATGTTCTTCCTGTCGCCGCGAGCGGGCCGAAAGGACCGGGAGCGAAGGCAAAACAAAAGAACAAGCACTCGTAGCTTAACGGATAGAGCATCTGACTACGGATCAGAAGGTTGCAGGTTCGAATCCTGCCGAGTGCACACAGGGCGAGAGGCCCCGGAGAGATCCGGGGCCTCTTTCGTTTGCGGTGTGCGCTGGCTGAGGGGCGGTCCGATCTCCTGCTTGGTGGGTCCACGGGTCAGCTCAGGGCCTTACCGACCTCGTAGATCGTGGGCCTGTCTTCGGGCGTCGGGCTGAGCATGGAGTCGATCAGTGCGCCAAGATCACCCTTCACGTTCACGGATCGACGCTTGCCGCCTGCCACTGCCCTTCTCTGCTCGGGACGCGGCGCGTCGTCCGGGTACTCGACGGCCCGCCAGCCCGTGGCGGAGATGAGCAGTGACGCGCCGAGCGCATAGATGTCGGCTTCCTGCGTAGGCTCGGCCTCTCCGGTCGCGAGCACGCTGCGCGCGATCTCCGGCGCCTCGTAGTGGACGAGGCAGCCGCGGAACGGAAAGTCGTACCCCTCGGGGACGTGTCTGCCGCGCGCCAAGGCCAGGTCGACGAGGTGCGTGCGATCCGGGCCGATGATGAAGTGTGCGGGCTGAACGTCGCCGTGGGCCCAGCCCTTGCCATGTAGCTCGGCCAGCGCCTCTACGCAGCCGAGGGCTGCGCTGGTATGAGGTTCCGTACGAGAGTCCGGCTCACGACAGGGCTTCCACAGCTCGTACAGGTCGGGCCCTTCGTACCACGGCTGGAAGTTCCAGGTGCCCAGCCCCCATTCGCCGTACGCGAAGTCATCGCGGCCGAGTCGGTACAGCACGGCCCCTTCGCGCGCGGGGGCAAATGCCGTCCAGGGCTGTGCGGGCCAGTCGGCCGTAGCCGCGATCGGATAACCGACCTTCACGGCGTACTGCCCCCGATGGGTCTCGACCTTCCAGACCATCGAGCCCCGACGATTGACGACCAGGCGCTGAGCCTTGGGCATCAGTGCGTCGAGCACGACGATCGGCAGTTCAGGGGGTGTCCCGGACAACGTCTGTTCTCCTTCCGGGCGACGCGGCCGACCCCGCATCGAGGCCGGCCGCGTCGTTGGTGTCGTGTCGCTATGCCTGACCGTACGGACGGCCGCAGTCCGCGTCGCACTGCGCGAGGTTCATGCCGTCCACGGTCCACAGGTCGTCGAAGACCATGAACCCGGACGCCTTCATCGCGTGCGTGGACGCGGCGACCTTCTTCGGGTCGCGGGGCCCTCCGCCCGGCATGGGGTTGTGGTGGAGGAAGCGGCCCGCGTACCGGTGGCAGAGCGCGGCGTACTCCTTCGTGTGCAGGATGAGCGCGTGCAGACCGAGGTCCACGTCGTCCGACGGGACCATGGGGACGGTCGCGGTTGCGGCGGTGACCACGAAGGCCACCGCCTGGTCCGCGATCCGCTCGGCCCGTTCGCGGGACTGCCCGTTGTGGACGATCACGAAGTGGGTGAGGCTGCCGAACAGCTCCTCACCAGCCACCGCGCGACCGGTCTTCTGTTCGTTGGCCGTTGCCGTCATGCGAATACTCCTTGAGTGTCGCTGTGCTCTGGCACGTGCGCCCGCATCGGTCGCCGAGGCACGGCCTGTGGCGACCGGGGGATGGAAGGCCGACCCCGAACGGGGGAATGGGGAGCCAGGGAAGGTGGCACCCCGTTCGGGGCGGCCGGTCTACTGGCTGGTGCCGAGGGCCATGCCGATCACCAGGCCACACGATCCGCTGATCACGATGATGAACAGGACCCCGGCATACCGGCCGATGGCGCGCATCACAGGCCGTCCCGGCTGTTGCCGTTCTTGATGGCCAGGCGGGCGCTCAGTTCTTCCCGCGCGGTCGGTGCCACCACGTTGTCCGGCAGGGCATCCCACTCGACGCCGCCGCCGACGGGCCTTATCTGCACCCGGGCGCCGACCTCGCCCATGACGACGCCGATACGTCCACTGGCAGTGTCCTTCGCCGGTTCACCGATGCCTGGTCTGGTCTGCTGGTTGCTCGCCATGCGGACGAGCATCCTGCCGCTCATCAGGACGTCGGAACCTCCGACAAACCCCACTTCGGGACGTCCCGCGTCGGGTAGAACGTCCCTAGTGTCGTCCCCGGCTGTTAGGAGAGATTGGGATGCCGAACGAGAGGTTACGTGCTGCCATGGCGGCCGGCGGCTGGACTTACGCCGCCCTTGCGGACAAGGTCGAAGTCGACCCCAAGTCCGTTGAACGATGGGTCAATCTAGGGCGTACGCCGCGCCGGGCCACCGCCATGCTGGCAGCGGAAACACTAGGAGAAGACGTGCACGCTCTATGGCCCGCGCTCCGGCAGGCACGCCCTGCTCGCGCTGTCAGTCCGGAACTTGTGGCTCTCTACGACCAGCGGGCGGATATCCCCGTGTCCACCTTCGTGGACATGCTGACCCAGGCGCGCGAGCACATCGACGTGCTGGTGTACGCCGCCGTCTTCCTGCACGAGGCGTACCCGCGGCTCAATGACCTACTGCGAGAGCGTGCGGACGACGGGTGTGCGGTCCGTATCGCGATCGGCGACCCCGACAGCACGAATGTCCAACAGCGCGGCGAGGAGGAGAGGTTCGGCCACGGTATCGAGTCCCGTTGCCGACTCGCCCTCATGCACTACCGCCCCCTTGCCGGGGTACCTGGCATCGAGGTGCGCACCCATGCCACCACGCTCTACAACTCGATCTATCGTGCGGATGACCAGGCCCTGGTCAATGCCCATGTCTGGGGCGTGAACGCCTACGGTGCTCCCGTGTGGCATCTCCGGCGCAGCGGGAAGGGCGGCATGTTCGACACCTACGCCAGCAGCTTCGACGCGGTGTGGGAAACCGCGACGCCGGTTCGAGAAGGGTGACCATGGCACGGACCGAGTACTACGACGACCCAGCGGCACCGGAGCCGAACAGCCTGGTGGTCGCAGCGTCCGCCGTGGTCACCGACGACGAGGGGCGCGTACTCCTTCAGCGCCGCCGGGATAACGACCTGTGGGCGCTGCCAGGCGGTGGCATGGAAATGACCGACTCACTCCCAGGAACGGCCGTCCGCGAGGTGAAGGAAGAAACCGGACTGGACGTAGAGATCACCGGGCTCGTGGGCACGTATACCGACCCTCGCCACGTCATTGCCTACTCGGACGGTGAGGTGCGCAGGCAGTTCAACGTCTGTTTCACCGCCCGCGTACTTGGGGGCCGGCTCGCGATCTCGGACGAGTCCACGGAGCTGCGGTTCGTCCGGCCGGAGGAGATCGATCAGCTGCCGATGCACCACACGCAGCGTCTTAGGATCCGCCACTTCCTCGAGCACCGTGAGCAGCCCTACCTCGGCTGATTGAGACCTGCGACATCCGCCTTTAGGAGAGAGTCTGGGGCGTCGGGCGGGTTACTTGGGCTCCATTGGACCGAGCTTGCACGCGCGGATACGTCCGCCGGTAACCCCTCTTGACCGTGGCAGACCTTAGATCCGGCACGACAGTGACACGAGGTGGCGGGCTAGCTGTGGTCCTTGCCCTCCGGACAGAAGTTCTCCGCGTCGAACCGTCCGTCCTCGGGCATACTGAAGCGAGTCTTGCTGGACAGGGGGCAGCGTGGGGAATAGTGACTCGAACGAACCGCTCAACCACGACGCGGGCTCACTGAGTGAGCCGGATGAGCGCAACGCAGTCCGCCGTGCCGAATTGGTCGCCTTCATCCGATACCAGCTTTCCAAGATGCGCGCGCGCAATGAGCATCATAAATTCGAGGATCTCTGCCGATCGTTTAGTCGACAGAGGATCGCTAAGAACATCATCCCGGCGACCGGTCCGGTATCTGCGGGTGGAGACCAAGGCCGCGACTTCGAAACATTCTTAAGCTACACGAAGAAAAATATGCAGTCGCTCGGGACGTTTTTGGGCATTGAAGACGGACATAAGATCGTATTCTGTTGCAGCTTGCAGCAATCCGCACTGTCCTCCAAGGTGATGTCAGACGTTCGTGCAGTTTGCGGCAATCCTGGTTCCATGCGGCTTGACGCTATTGTGTACTTCATCGAGGCCGATGTGCCTACCAGCCTCCGACATCGGCTGACTGACGCGGTGCTGCGCGACTATGGAACTCAGCTGAGCATAATGGACGGCGGGGCCTTGGCGGAGTCGCTAGCCGAGCCGGAAAACATTTGGATACCAGTCGAATACTTGAACCTTTCACTGGATTTGCTAGGCGGATCCAGTTTGGCCGCAGTTACGAAGGAACTGTTTGCTACGGGCGAGGTTCTCGTACGTCCCCTGAGCCAGCTGGACCCCATACGCGACCTCGGCGTTCACGCGCCAATGGAACTAGGCGGATGGTCTGGCCTACCCGAATACGTTCCGAGGTCTATTGATACCCATCTTGACGCATCCCTCGACGGTGGATTGATTGTGATTGAGGGGGGATCTGCATCAGGGAAGACAAGGGCTGCTTATGAAGCCATGTTGCGAAGTGCGAGTAAAACCGGTGAAAGGCCTGTCGTAATTCCTAAGGATGGGCGCGCACTGAGAAGGCTTATAGCGGCCGGGTATAAGCTTGAAGGCTCCATCGTCTGGCTGGATGATTTTGAAAAATACGTAGGAATAGAGGCGATCGATGAAGGGATCGTGCGCCTATTTGCGTTAAATAGCAGTGTTCTATTTTTGGCAACGCTTCGATCCCGCGCCAAAGCAGCTATGGAGTTGGCGGTGGCAGGGAATCCAGGCAGGTCGCTGGCTAGTATCAGCCGAGCTGTGCTGGCTGGAGCTAAAACGCTGAGGATCGCGCGTCACCTCGACGCGAGCGAACGCGCTGAGGCGGCACAGCATGCTGCTGATCCACGGATCGCTGCTGCACTGTCATCTGAAGTGGCCGGGTTCGCTGAGCATATCGCTGCCGCACCTGCGACTCTATCCCGGTGGAAGGATGGTCAGGACGGAGCCAACGAGGTTGGTGCTGCACTTGTATCCGCCGCTGTGGACTTGAGGAGGGCGGGATACCTTTCTCCCGTGCCTAGGGAATGGCTTGAAGCCATGTACGTGGCATATCTTGATCCCCGTATGCGGGGTCGCACCGATGAAGAAGAACTCGATGCCGCCTTCTTATGGGCCACTGAAATGGTTAGTGGCGCCAGTTCCTGCCTTGAAATCTACGACAAATCCCTCTATTCGCCGTTTGATTATTTGGTTGATTTCGCGCAGCAGGAAGGCGTTGTGGAGGGCGGAAATGACCACTCGACTCGCCGTCTTCGAGATATTCCCGAGCTGGTGTGGCATGAGTTGCGAGACCGTGTTTCCATCGATGATCCGAGCTTCATGAGCTGTGTTTCCACATCCGCGTTGTCGCTGCACCCCGGCCTAAAGTGGTCTTATGATCGAGCCATAGAGGAGGGCCGCATATCGAGCGACTCTCTAAAGGATCCCGGTGTCCTGCTTAACTTTGTTCGCGCATGCGTGGCATCCAACATGTGTGTTGTGTGTCAGGCAGCTGTGCACAGCCTTGACATAGGCGCCATTCTTGCTGCCTTGCTGGACGAATGTGCTCCTGTGATGGATGATCCGAACCGTTCTCCGACTCGGTCTCAGGTCGAGGCTGTGCAGGCGCTAGCTAGCATGGGTGAAGACTCGGGTCTTCGCAATCCGAGTGCCCCGTTGCATGTGGCGGCACTGCTAACCCCCTCCGAAAAGTGGAAGCAACTCGGAGAGTTCTTGCTGTCTGTAGGGCTTATCGCTGGACGATACTGGGTTTGCTTTTCAGAATTGCAGCAGGGGATGAGTCCAAGATGGCCGGTATCTCTCATTAAGGCGCAGTCAATCC
Organism: Streptomyces sp. NPDC046881; assembly: GCF_040645015.1. NCBI lineage: Bacteria > Bacillati > Actinomycetota > Actinomycetes > Kitasatosporales > Streptomycetaceae > Streptomyces > Streptomyces sp. NPDC046881. Next base: position 19,310 of record NZ_JBEYXJ010000095.1, read on the forward strand.
GTCTACCAGGAGATCGCCGCCCCCCGAATCAGCAATGAGGTCGGGCCGGTGGCTGTGCGCGCGTCACGGCGTCGGTCGGGCTGGAGCGGGCGCAGTTATCGCTCCCTAGCCGGCGGGGCCTGGAGTCCTGCATATTGCTGCCAGTCGCGCTGGCTGATGCCACCGTTCAGCGCTGACGGCAACCCTGACGGTAACGAAGGCACACAGAGGCCGTTGATTACGACGGTCAGCGATCAGCCGGCAGGAAGGCGCAGACCCCGCCCAAGGGCCTGCCCGATCCTACGGATCAGAAGGTTGCAGGTTCGAATCCTGCCGAGTGCACTCAGAGCGAGAGGCCCCGGAGAGATCCGGGGCCTCTCGCGTTTCCGGGGCGTACAGCAGCGAAGAACAGCAACGGGGTTTGGATCAGCCGGTCCTCCTCGGTCATGGGTGAGCGCGTCACATAGCCTCTACTGGCCCGCACAGCCGTTGGGCGGTTCAAGGGGAGGGATGCTCATGCGGCGGACGATCGCCAGGTGGAGAGATGTGGCCTGGGTGTTGGCACCCTTCGGGTTGGTCCTCCTGGGAGGGGCCCTCGTGTACGCCCTCGCGAACTACAGGACGGTCACGGTCATGGGCGACTCGATGCGGCCCACGTACCGTCCGGGTGATCGACCGCTGATCGAGCGCATCGACGCGACCGAGATACGCCGAGGTGATGTCGTACTCATCGATCCGCCCGAGCGCCATATGGCGGAACCGGTGTTGCGGCGGGTCATCGGGACAGGTGGCGATCACGTGGTGGGAGCCGGGAACCGGGTCACGGTGAACGGCAAGCCACTCGACGAGCCCTACGTGACGGATGCCTACGAGGACCTGGCGGTCGGCCCGTACGACGTGAAGGTCCCGGAGGGGCGGTTGTTCGTGCTCGGCGACCACCGTGCGAACTCCAACGACTCGCGTTACCACCTCGGTGAGCAGTCGGGCAGTTTCGCGGCCGCCGGAGTCCAGGGACGAGTGTTGGAGAACTCCGCCGCACCCACAGTGCTGGTGACCATCGGAAGCCTCGGGATCGCGCTGACTCTGCTCGGCATCGGAGGGTACGTAGCCAAACGACGCGCCCGGCGATCGCTTCCGTCCGCCGCCCCATGGCCAGGTCTGGAAGAAGGGTGACGTCATCCAGGTGACCGACACCCGCGGGAACCACGCCGAGGCGGGCATCATCGTGTACGTGAACGGCAAGAAGCGCTACCCGCTCTGGACGATGGAGGACTACGCCCATTCGGTCCGCGATGCCGAGTACGGCGGGGTGTACAACCTGCCGGAGGGCGCCAGGATCGGCGTGTCCATGTGGGGCGGCGCCACGGTCGACAAGACCATCGACCACTCGTGGGTCAACGACCACTGACGCCGGCGCCGCGAGCTGAGGACGTCATGGGCCCCGGGAGGATTCTCCCGGGGCTTCTCGCGTCTCGGCTCGTCGTCCCCCTGCATGTCAGCGGGTCAGCACTCCTCGTCCGGGTCGTTGCGGTTCAGCTTCTCCAGGTATTCGTGGGCCAGGCCCGTGGCCCGGGTGAACCACTCGGTGATGATCGCCAGTTCCTCCGGTGAGTAGTCGGAGAAGAGGGCCGTCAGGCGCTTGTAGTGACCGGCGTACACCGCCTCCACGCGGGTGACGGCGTCCGGTACGGCGGCCACGCGCACCCGCCGGCGGTCCGCGGGGTCGGGACGGCGGGTGACGTAGCCGGCGCGTTCCAGGCGGTTGAGGATGCCGGTCACCGCGCCCGTGGTGACGTGGGCCCGGGCCGCGAGGTCGCCCGCCGTCAGCAGGTCCTCGCCGGCCTCCAGGACGAAGGCGAAACAGGTCAGGTCGGTGACGTTCAGGCCCAGCCGCCGGGCCAGCTCCTGCTGTCCGATGAGGTGGGCGGCGATGAGGTGGTCCATCGCCGACAGCGCCTGGGCCGGTGTGGCGGGCGGGCGCGGCGTGCCGTGCATCTTTCGGAATCCCTTAGATCGTGAGATATTCGGAGCGTAAACTTCTTAGTCCGTGAGGGAATGGGTTCGTCCCTGGAGGCGGTTCCATGAGTCTGTACGACGAGGGTCACACGATCGCCGGCTGGACCGGCTTCGGTATCGCCACCGCGGGGAGTGCCGTGGCGGGGTGGGGGGTGTGCGCGGCCTCGCTGCCGCTGGTCGTCGGCGGGTTGGCCGTGGTGGCGGCCGGTGTTCTGGTGACCTGGGTCCTGCACCTGTCCGGCTGGGGCAAGCCGCCCGGCGTACGGCCGCGGGAGCAGTGGGGGATGCGGGTCCGGGACGCGCGGGCCCGGGAGGGGCACGCCGGGTGCGTCTCGTGCCGGTTGGCGGGGCGGGGGCGGCGGGTGGAGGAGCGGCCGGTCGCGGTGCCGGGGGTTGTTTCTGCCGAATCGATCCCTCTGTCCCCTATCGAGTGAACGAGCTCTCTTCGAACGGAAGTTGCCGATCGCCGACCCTAGCTTCCGGGGTGGAGGTGATGCTCGATGTACGAGCAGGACGACACCCCGTCGGAGGAGCCGACGGGACGGACGCAGGACGCGATCGACGTCAACGACTTCGTGTTCGCGGCCACGGGGGCACGGGTGCGGAGGCTGACCACGCCGGCGGGGGAGCACTGGTTTCCGGCGGTGGATGTGGCGGCACGCCTGGGCTACTCCAACACGCGCGACGCCCTCAAGTCGCACGTTGACGGCAGTTTGCAAAGGAGCCTGGGTGAGATTGCACAAGGTGTCGGTACAAGCGACACCTTGCGCAAACTTGCAGGTCACAGGCTTCAACGCTCGATGAAGATGGTGAACCTCAAGGGGCTCGTCCAACTCGTCAACGGCTGCACCAAGCCCGAGTGCCAGCCCTTCAAAACCTGGGTTTGCGAGGTCATCGAGTCCGTCCAGCGCGACGGCTTCTACTCCCTGGACCCCGCCCCCGTGCAACCCGCTGCCGACGGCACCACCGCCTACCTCATGCCCCAGGAGGTCGCCGACGCGATCGTCCGGCTGGAGGAGCGGAACATCCGGGCGGACGAGGAGCTGGCGGTCGCGCAGATCGAACGCATCGAGCAGATGCGCCGGGCCAGCGACCACCTCGGCGTCCTCACCGACCGCGTGGGCGGTGTGCACGACGTGCTCGGCCGGATAGCGGACACCCTCGATCTCATCGCCGACCGGCTGCGGCCCCCGGCGGCCACCCCGCCCGCCCTGACCCCCCAGCAGCTCCTCGCCGGCTGGCGGGCGAAGAACCTCGTCGTGACCGAGGACGTGCACGCCGTGGCCGCCTGTCTGGCCCCCGGGCTGGTGCGCGGCCCGGTGCACTGCCGGCTGGAGGAGGTCGCGGACCGGACGGGGCTCACGCTCGACCGGGTCCATGACTGCGTGCGGATGCTGATCAAGCGGGGCTGCATGCGGCAGTCGGGACTGGGGGCCGGGGGCGCGCCGGTGTACGTGCTGCCGTAGCCGAGCGGTCGAGGAAGGCCCGAAGCCGCAAAACAAGGTTGCGGCTTCGGGCCTTCGCTCACCGTACTCCCCCTCATCCGCCCGCATCCACTGTCAGACCCACCCCCTACCCTCACGAGTGATGGCACAGGTCTGGACATGCACGGGACTGCGGTGGGCGGCAGGTGGTCCGGTGCTGGAGTGGAGCGGCGGGCGGCGCAGTGCGCTGCCCCGGGGGAAGCGGGTCGCCTTCGCCGTGCCGGAGGGGGGCGTGCGCAGGTGTGTGGGGGCGCGGGGGAACGCCTGTGCGGTGGGGGCGGTCGTGCCGGGGCGGAGTACGGGGGCCCGGTGCGAGGAGTGCGCGCGGCTGGACCGGGCGCACTCCGTGGCCGCCGACACGATCGCCGACGATCCCCGGCCGTACCGCGTGTATCTGGCGTGGTTCGGGCCGGGCATGGTGAAGGTCGGCATCACCGCCGTCGAGCGGGGGCCGGCGCGGCTGCTGGAGCAGGGGGCCGTGTGTTTCAGCTGGCTGGGCACCGGCCCCCTGATGGCCGCCCGGCGCACCGAGGAGCTGCTGCGGGCCGCGCTGCGGGTGCCGGACCGGATTCCGTACGCCGAGAAGCGGGCGGTGCGGTCCGCCCTGCCGGAGACTGGGGAGGAGCGGGCCGTCGAGGTGCGGGAGCTGCACGCGCGGGCCGTCGCGCTGACCGGGTGGCCGGAGTCACTGCGTCCGGAGCCCTGCGAAGTCGTGGACCACACAGGGGTGTTCGGGATCGGCGAGGGGCCGGGGGCCTTCGGTGAGGTCCTGGAGCTCGTGCCCGGCGGGGGACTGGGCGGCGAACTGGTCGCTGCGGCCGGGCCCGATCTCCATCTGGCGGTCGGCGGGCGCGGGGTCGTCGTCCTGGACACCCGTCTGATGGCCGGCTGGGAGCTGGTGCCGTCGGGGCCGGCGGACGCCGGATGCGGCTTTCCGGTACGGGAGTTCAGGCGGGAGCCGGACGGCTTGTTCTGACCCAGGGGTCCCCTGGGAGACGCCTGTGTGTTTCTCAGGGAATTCACAGATGCGTGAAAGCGTGTTCTCAGAGGACCCCGACATGGTGTCCGCCATGACCACGACCTCGCCCCAGGGGCGCACCGAACTGCTGAGGCCGGACGGGAGCCCCGTCCGAGTGCTTGTGGTGGACGACGAGCTGTCGATCACCGAACTGCTGAGCATGGCTCTTCGTTACGAGGGCTGGCAGATCAGGAGCGCGGGGGACGGGCAGGGAGCCGTCCAGACGGCCCGTGAGTTCCGGCCCGACGCCGTCGTGCTCGACATGATGCTGCCCGACATGGACGGCCTCGCCGTCCTCGGGCGGCTGCGCCGCGAGCTGCCCGATGTGCCCGTCCTCTTCCTGACCGCCAAGGACGCGGTGGAGGACCGTATCGCCGGGCTCACCGCGGGCGGCGACGACTACGTCACCAAGCCGTTCAGCCTGGAGGAGGTCGTCGCGCGGCTGCGCGGGCTGATCCGGCGGTCCGGGGCGGCCGACCGGCGGTCGGATTCCGTGCTCGTCGTCGGGGACCTGACCCTGGACGAGGACAGTCACGAGGTCTCGCGGGCCGGGGAGTCCATCCACCTCACCGCGACCGAGTTCGAGCTGCTGCGCTTCCTCATGCGCAACCCCCGGCGGGTGCTCAGCAAGGCGCAGATCCTGGACCGTGTGTGGTCGTACGACTTCGGCGGGCAGGCCAATGTGGTCGAGCTGTACATCTCCTATCTGCGGCGGAAGATCGACGCCGGACGGGAGCCGATGATCCACACCCGGCGTGGGGCCGGTTACCTGATCAAGCCTGCCGCGTCATGAGCGGGCGACGACGGCCGCGTCCGCAGGAGCGACTGAAGCGACGGGCAGGACAGCCGCGCACCCTGCGGACCCGGCTCGTCGTCGCGTCCGTGACGCTGATCGCCGTGGTGTGTGCCGTGATCGGTACGGTCACCACGCTGGCGCTGCGCTCGCACCTGTACGCCCAGCTGGAAGGGCAGGTGGGGGAGGCCGGCAAGCGCCTGTCGGGCCGTATGAAGCCCGGCGGGCTGAACGAGCCCGGGCTGACGGACCGGCTCACCGGCTTCGTCCAGGGGCCGACGCAGCCGAAGACGATCGCCGCCGAGGTCGGCACCGACGGCACGGTCACCCGGGCGGTCATCGCCAGGAAGGCCGCCACCGACAACGGCCCGTTCCAGCGGAACGACGCCGTCGTGCTGAGCGACGAGCAGAAGGCCGCCCTGGCCAAGGTGCCCACCCGGGGCACGCACACCGTCGTCGTCCCGGGCCTGGGCGAGTACCTCGTGCGGTACGTCGTCGGAGCCGAGGGCACCTACTACGTCGGCCTGCCGACCGAGACGGTCGGCAACACGATCAGCACCCTGATCCTCGTCGAGGTCAGCGTCACCGCAGCCGGCCTCGTCGCCGCGGGCATCGCCGGGTACGTGCTGGTCGGCCTCGCCACCCGCCCCCTCCGCAAGGTCGCCGCCACCGCCACCCGGGTCTCCGAACTGCCCCTGCACACCGGCGAGGTGAACCTGAGCGAGCGGGTGCCGGAGGCGGAGTGCGATCCGCACACCGAGGTCGGCCAGGTCGGTGCCGCGCTCAACCGCATGCTCGACCACGTGCACGGCGCCCTGCACTCGAGGCAGCAGAGCGAGACGCGGGTACGGCAGTTCGTCGCCGACGCCAGCCATGAGCTGCGCACACCCCTCGCCTCCATCCGCGGGTACGCCGAGCTGACCCGGCGCGGCCGCGAGCAGGTCGGACCGGACACCCGGCACGCCCTCGGGCGGATCGAGTCCGAGGCCGGGCGGATGACGCTGCTCGTGGAGGACCTGCTGCTGCTCGCCCGGCTGGACGCGGGACGGCCGTTGCAGTTCGAGGAGACCGATCTCATCCCGCTGGTCGTGGACACCGTCAGCGACGCCCGCGCGGCCGGCATGGGCCACAACTGGCGGCTCGACCTGCCCGACGAGCCGGCGCCGGTGTCGGCGGACGCGGCCCGGCTGCAGCAGGTGCTGGTCAACCTGCTGGGCAACGCCCGCAATCACACCCCGCCCGGTACGACCGTCACCGCGCGCGTGCAGCGGCGCGGGCCGTGGATGTGCGTGGACGTGGAGGACAACGGGCCGGGCATCCCGGCGGAGCTGCTGCCGCACGTCTTCGAGCGGTTCGCCCGGGGCGACTCGGCGCGGTCCCGGGCCACCGGGTCCACGGGGCTCGGGCTGGCCATCGTGCAGGCCGTGGCCGCCGCGCACGGCGGTGCCGTGACCGTGGACAGCGTGCCCGGCCGCACCGTGTTCACCGTGCACCTGCCCGCGCTCGCCCCGGCGGCTCCCCGGCCGGAACCCGGCATGAGCTGGCAGTCGGACTCACAGGCACAGCACAGTGCCACCACATGGGTGCGACAGGGCGCCTGACCAGAGTCGGGGCATGCGAACCGACTCTTCTCCCGGCACCCTGCCGGCGCGGGAGCACCTCCCGGCCGCAGCCGCCGGAACGCCTGTCCTGGACGTAGTGATCCCCGTCTACAACGAGGAGAGGGACCTCCAGCCGTGCGTCCGCAGACTGCACGAGCACCTCACGCGCACGTTCCCGTACGCGTTCCGCATCACGATCGCGGACAACGCCTCCACGGACACCACCCCGCTGGTGGCGGCGCGGCTGGAGGCGGAGATCCCCGAGGTCGCCCACTTCCGGCTGGAGCAGAAGGGCCGGGGGCGGGCGCTGCGGACGGTGTGGTCCGCGTCCGAGGCGCCGGTCCTCGCCTACATGGACGTCGACCTGTCCACCGACCTCAACGCCCTGCTGCCGCTGGTGGCACCGCTGATCTCCGGTCACTCCGACCTGGCGATCGGCTCCCGGCTCGCCCGCGCCTCCCGGGTCGTGCGCGGCCCCAAGCGGGAGTTCATCAGCCGGGCCTACAACCTGATCCTGCGCGGTTCGCTCCAGGCCCGCTTCTCGGACGCGCAGTGCGGCTTCAAGGCGATCCGGCGTGATGTGGCGCAGGTGCTGCTGCCGCTGGTGGAGGACACCGGCTGGTTCTTCGACACGGAGATGCTGGTGCTGGCCGAGCGGGCGGGCCTGCGGATCCACGAGGTGCCGGTCGACTGGGTGGACGACCCGGACTCCACCGTGCACATCGTGCGGACGGCCACCGACGACCTCAGGGGCGTGTGGCGGGTCGGCAGGGCCCTGGCCACCGGTTCGCTGCCGCTGGACCGGCTGGCCCGGCCCTTCGGTGACGACCCGCGCGACCGCGACCTGACCAACGTGCCCAAGGGCCTGGCCCGCCAGCTGGTCGGCTTCTGCGTGGTCGGCGTCCTGTCCACCCTCTTCTACCTGCTGCTGTACAGCGCGTTCCGGCAGTTCGCCGGCTCGCAGCTCGCCAACGCGCTCGCGCTGCTGGTCTCCGCGATAGCCAACACGGCCGCCAACCGGCGGCTCACCTTCGGCGTGCGCGGCCGGGGCGGCGCGGTTAGGCACCAGGCGCAGGGCCTGGTCGTCTTCGGTATCGGTCTCGCCCTGACCAGCGGCTCGCTCGCCGCCCTGGACGCGGCGGGCGGCAGCCCGGCGCACTCGACCGAGCTGGCGGTGCTGATCGCGGCCAACCTGGCGGCGACCGTGCTGCGCTTCCTGCTCTTCCGCGCCTGGGTCTTCCCGGACCGGGGGGAGACCGAGCCGTCCCCGGGGGCCGCCGCGCACACCCCGTCCGCGCCGGCGCACCGCACCCCGGCGCCGTCCGCCCCGCTGCCGCACCGCCCGGTGCCGTACCAGCGGCAGACGTCCGCGCGGCCGTACGAACAGCCGTACCCGACCACCCGTTTCCGCGCCGGTGAAGCCGCGGACGGCAACTGGAGGGACACCACCGACGCCACCATGCGGTTGCAGCCGGTGCACCCTCACGACACCGACCCGAAGGACGCCCGATGACCGGTACGACCGTCTGGGGGCCGCCCCCGACCGCGCCCCCGCACACCCCCGGGGCAGGGGAAGCCAAGCTGCCGTTCCCGCGCGGAGTGTGGCGCGGCCGGCCCGAGGACCCCCGCTGGGCCCGTCCGGCCCTGCTCGGCCTGCTGGCCGCCACTCTCCTGCTGTACCTGTACAACCTGAGCGCCTCCGGCTACGCCAACTCCTTCTACTCGGCGGCCGTCCAGGCGGGCAGCGCGTCCTGGAAGGCGTTCTTCTTCGGTTCGCTGGACGCGGGCAACGCCATCACCGTCGACAAGCCGCCGGCCGCGCTGTGGCCGATGGCGCTGTCGGTGCGGGTCTTCGGCCTCCACTCGTGGGCGATCCTCGCGCCCGAGGTGCTGATGGGCGTGGCGACCGTCGCCGTCGTCCATGCGGCCGTGCGCCGCCGGTTCAGCCCCGCGGCCGGTCTGATCGCGGGTGCGGTGCTCGCGCTCACGCCCGTAGCGGCGCTGATGTTCCGGTTCGACAACCCGGACGCCCTGCTGGCCCTGCTGATGTCCGTGGCCTGCTACCTCGTCGTCCGGGCCGTGGAGGACGGCCGCACGAAGTGGCTGGTGTGGGCCGGGGTCGCGATCGGTTTCGCGTTCCTCGCCAAGACGCTCCAGGCGTTCCTGATCCTGCCGGCGCTGGCGATCGTGTACGCGGTGTGCGCGCCGGTGCCGTTGCGCAAGCGGTGCGGGCAGCTGGCCGCGGCGACGCTCGCGCTGGTCGTCTCCGGCGGCTGGTGGGTCGCGGTCGTCGAACTGTGGCCGGCCTCGTCGCGGCCGTACATCGGCGGCTCGCAGAACAACAGCTTCCTGGAGCTGACCTTCGGCTACAACGGTCTGGGTCGGCTCAACGGCGAGGAGACCGGCAGCGTGGGCGGCGGTGGCGGCAGGGGCGGCACCGGCATGTGGGGCGAGACCGGCTGGGACCGGATGTTCGACTCCGAGGTCGGCGGCCAGATCTCCTGGCTGCTGCCGGCGGCGCTGATCCTGCTCGCCGCCGGCCTGGTGGCCACGCGCCGGCTGCGCCGGACGTCCGTCACCCGCGCCTCGTTCCTGGTCTGGGGCGGCTCGCTGCTGACGACCATGGTGGTCTTCAGCTACATGGCGGGCATCTTCCACCAGTACTACACCGTGGCCCTCGCCCCCTACCTCGCGGCCGTCGTCGGCATGGGCGCCGGGCTGCTGTGGGAGCGGCGGCGGGAGTCGTGGGCGTCGGTCACGCTCGCCGCGTCCGTGGTCGCGGCGGCGGCCTGGGGGTACGTCCTGCTCAACCGGACCCCCGACTACCTGCCCTGGCTGAAGTGGCTGGTCCTGATCGGCGGGCTGGCCGCGGCGCTCGGCCTGGTCTTCGCCGGCCGGCTCCCCCGGCAGCCGGCCCTCGGGGCGGCGGCGGTGGGTCTCGTGGCCGCGCTGGCCGGACCGACGGCGTACACGCTCAGCACCGTCCAGGAGGGCCACACCGGGTCGATCGTCACGGCCGGTCCGGCGGGCGCCAGTGTGATGGGCGGCCGCGGCGGCGGTCCCGGCGGTGGCGGCATGCGGGGCGGCTTCGGCGGGGGCATGCCGGGCGGGCAGAACGGCCGGCCGGGTCAGCAGAACCAGCAGGGTCAGCAGAACCAGCAGGGCAACGGGTTTCCGGGTGGCGGTTTCCCCGGCGGCGGCATGCCGGGCCAGAACGGTCAGCAGGGCTGGCAAGGTCAGCAGGGCCTGCCGGGGCAGCAGAACGGCACCGGCAACGGCTTCCCCGGTGGCGGCCGGATGGGCGAGGGCGGTGGCGCCGGTGGCCTGCTGAAGGGCGCCAGCGTGACGTCCGAGGCCAAGAAGCTGCTGGAGAAGGACGCCGGGTCGTACACCTGGGTCGCCGCTTCCGTCGGCTCCCAGAACGCGGCCAGTTACCAGCTCGCCACCGGCGACCCGGTCATGGCGATCGGTGGCTTCAACGGCACCGACCCCTCTCCGACGCCGGCGCAGTTCAAGAAGTACGTCGAGGACGGGCGGATCCACTACTTCATCGCCGGCGGCGGCATGGGCGGCGGCGGCAACGGCGGTACGGCCTCCCAGATCAGCTCCTGGGTCCAGAGCACCTTCAAGAAGGTGACGGTGGGGTCGGCCACGTTCTACGACCTCACCCGGAAGGCCGGCGACTGAGGCGAGCCGACCGGAAACCGCGTTGTACACCGTATAGCAGCCGCTATACGGTGTACGGCATGTCGACATCCCAAGGCCACCCCCAGCGCTGGCTGATCCTCGGCGTCATCTGTCTCGCGCAGCTCACCGTGCTGCTCGACAACACCGTCCTGAACGTGGCCATCCCCTCGCTCACCCGCGAGCTGCACGCGAAGACCTCCGACATCCAGTGGATGATCAACGCGTACTCCCTGGTGCAGTCCGGCCTGCTGCTCACCGCCGGCAGCGCCGCCGACCGCTACGGCCGCAAGAAGATGCTGATCACCGGGTTCGCCCTGTTCGGCGTCGGCTCGCTCGTGGCCGGGCTCGCCGGCAGCACCTCCCAGCTGATCGCCGCGCGGGCCGGCATGGGCATCGGCGGTGCGCTGCTGATGACCACCACGCTGGCCGTGGCGATGCAGATCTTCTCCCCCGAGGAACAGCCGAAGGCGATCGGCATCTGGAGCGCGGTCAACGCGCTGGGCTTCGCCGGCGGCCCGCTGATCGGGGGCTTCGTGCTCGACCACTTCTGGTGGGGCGCGATCTTCCTGATCAACCTGCCGGTCGCGGCGCTGGGCCTGGTCGCCGTGGTGGCCCTCGTCCCCGAGTCCAAGAACCCGCGCGGCGACCGCCCGGACCTGCTGGGCGCGCTGCTGTCCACCATCGGCATGGCCGCGCTCGTCTACGCGATCATCTCCGGGCCGGGACACGGCTGGACGTCGGCGCGGGTGCTCGCCACGGCGGCCGTGGCGGTGCTGGTGCTGGGCGCCTTCGCCTGGTGGGAGAGCAGGGTCGAGGAGCCGATGCTCGACGTCCACTTCTTCCGCGACCGGCGGTTCACGGGTGCGGTCGCCGGGGCCGTGCTCATCGTGTTCGGTATGGGCGGCGCGCTGTTCCTGCTGACGCAGCACCTGCAGTTCGTGCTCGGCTACGAGCCGCTGGAGGCCGGGCTGCGGACCGCCCCGCTGGCGCTGACGGTGGTGGTGCTCAACTTCAGCGGGCTGTCGGCGAAGTGGGCGGCGCGGCTGGGCACGCCGGCGTCGATCGCGCTCGGCATGATCTGCATGGCCGGGGGCCTGGTGTCCATCGCCGAGGTGGACAGCGGGGGTTACGCGGGGACGCTGCTCGGGCTGCTGCTGATCGGTGCGGGGTGCGCGGTGGCGAATCCGGCGATGGCGCACGCCATCATGAGCGCGATCCCTCCGGAGAGGGCGGGGGTGGGGGCCGGCATCAACGGAACGTTGGCCGAGTTCGGGAACGGGCTTGGTGTCGCCGTGCTGGGCGCTGTGCTCAGCTCTTCCGTGGCGTCGGGGGAGTCGTTGTCCGCTGCGCTGGGCGCGGGTCAGCTGGTGGGGGCCGTCGCGGTGCTCGTCGGCGGGTTCCTGGCGGCCGGATTGCTCCGCCGGGCGGAGAGGGCGTCCGCCTAACGGCACGGGGGACGGGGTAGTGGGGCGACTGCGGGTGCGTTGTGGCTGGTCGCGCAGTTCCTCGCGCCCCTAGGTTGGGACAGTGAGCGCAAACGAGGAAGGGCCGCCGGTGACGAAGCAGGCAGGTCGGTCGGCGCGGGACAGCGTGTGGCGGGAGGGCCGGGTCCGGCGCGGTGGGCGCAGTGGGCAGCCCTCCGGGCTCGACCGGCAGCGGATCACCGAGGCGTCCGTACGGCTGCTGGACGCGGAGGGGCTGGCCAAGTTCTCCATGCGGCGGCTGGCGGCCGAGCTGAACGTCACCGCGATGTCCCTGTACTGGTACGTCGACACCAAGGACGACCTGCTCGAACTCGCCCTGGACGCGACCTACGCCGAGCTGCGGCTGCCCGACCCGGACCACACGGACGAGGACTGGCGTGAGCAGCTGCGGGCGCTGGCCGCCGCGTACCGGGGGCTGCTGGTCCGGCATCCCTGGCTGTCCCCGCTGGCCGGGCGCTTCCTGAACATCGGCCCGAATTCGCTCGCGTTCTCCCGCGTGGTCCAGCAGGTCGTCCGCCGGGCGGGGCTGCCGGCGCACGGGGTGACGGGGGCGATCGCGGCCGTCTTCCAGTTCGTGTACGGCTTCGGCACGATCCAGGGGCACTTCCAGGCGCGGATCGCGGACACCGGGCTGTCTCCGGAGGAGTACTTCGAGCAGGCCATGTCCCTGGTGGACGAGGTTCCCGGCACCGCCGACGTGATGAAGGAGTCCAAGGACCTCATGGCGGCCCGGGGCGGCGACACGGTGGACGAGATGCTGGACCGCGACTTCGCCTTCGCCCTGGACCTGCTGATCGCGGGCATCGAGGCGATGGTCGCCCGCGGCTGACGACTCCCCCGCCGGCCGCGCTGCCTACTCCCCCGAAACCAGCCGCGCGGGGAAGCCGCCCGTGGCGATCGGGCCCCACCGCCGGGGGGTCACGCGGATGAGGGACTTTCCTTGCTTCAGCATGGCCGCACGGTATTCGTCCCAGTCGGGGTGTTCGCCGGCGATGTTGCGGTAGTACTCGACCAGCGGTTCCACGGAGTCGGGCGTGTCGATGACCTCGGCCGTGCCGTCGATCTGGACCCAGGGGCCGTTCCACTCGTCGCTCAGGACGACCAGGCTGACCCGGGGGTCGCGCTGGGCGTTGCGGGTCTTGGCCCGCTCCGGGTAGGTGGAGACGACGATCCGGCCGGAGTCGTCCACCCCGCAGGTCAGCGGGGACGCCTGCGGGGAGCCGTCGGCCCGGCGGGTGATCAGCAGGGCGCGGTGGCGGGGTCGTACGAAGTCCAGCAGCTCGTCCAGCGATACACGGGTGTTGGTAGCGATGTTCGGTGCCATGGGGGCAGCCTAGGGGCGGTGGGCGCCCCGGTGGCTGACCCTGCTGTGCCTACGTCTACGCCCGGGGCAGCGAGTCGCCCTGGACGGCCTGGATGTCCAGCTCCACCTTCAGCGTGGTGCCGATGGCGGCGATGCCCGCCTGGAGGACCTGGTTGTAGTTCATGGCGAAGTCCTCGCGGTGCAGTTCGGCGGTGGCCCGGAACGCGGCGCGGGTGCCGCCCCAGGGGTCGGCGCCGGTGCCGAGGTAGGCGAGGTCCAGGTCCACCGGCCGTACGACCCCGTGCAGGGACAGCTCACCGTGGACCGTCCAGCGGTCGGAGCCGGCCTGGGTCACCCCCGTGGAGCGGTAGGTGATCTCCGGGTGCCGTTCGACGTCGAGGAAGTCCCCGGACCGCAGGTGCGTGTCGCGCATGCCGTTGCCGGTGTCGATGGACGCCGCCCGGATCACCGCCTCCACCCGGGACTTGGCGACGTCGTCGGGCGCGATCTCGATGGTGCCGCCGAACTCCGTGAACCGGCCGTGCACGCTGGAGATCCCGAGGTGCTGGGCGACCGCGGCGACGGAGGAGTGCGCCGGGTCGATGGTCCACGGCCCGGGCGGCGGCAGCTCGGTGCCGCCCTGCCGGGCCAGCGTCACCGTGCCGATCTCGGCCCGGCCGCTCGCGGTGACGATCGCGCTGGACGCGGCGGGCGCGTAGCCGACGGCGGTCACGATCACGGTGTACGCGCCCGGTGCCAGCTCGGTGGTGTCCCGTACGGCTCCCTCGGCGTCCGCCTCGGCCCGCAGCACCTGCGTGCCGGTCATGTCGGTCACCGTGACGACCGCGTGCGACACGGCCCACCCGTCCCGCGTACGGATCTTCGCGGTCAGTCCCATCCCGTTTCTCCCTGAAAAAAGCTCAAAAAATGGTCGTATGAGACCGGCCCGCGGCGGGCGCCGCGGTGGGACAGGTCGACGAATCCGGTGCCGTCGGCGAGGGCGCGCTGCTCGCGGTACAGGTCGCCGTAGTGGGCGGCGACGCCTTCG
>NZ_JBEYXJ010000096.1:0-33205 GCF_040645015.1 Streptomyces sp. NPDC046881
CCCTCGTACTGGACGTACTTGGGTCTGCGCCCGGTGCGGCGAGAGTGCGTGCCAGGCGTCGCGGGGCAGGAGGGACTTTGCGGACACGGCCTAGGACGTGCGTCCCCGGTCGGCGACGCCCCGGCGCCACTTCTCGTGCACGACGACCTCGCTCAGGCGCCAGCCGTCCGGTGTGCGCAGGACCCCGAAGTCGTACCGGCCGCCGCACACCAGGTCCGGCGCGGCGGAGCCGTCCGCGCCGGTGAAGCGCAGCGGGTTGACGTAGTCGGCGCGGACGCGGGCGGTGTCGCCGGTGTCGTGGTCGAGGGCGCCGAAGCGCACCAGCCGGTTGACGATCAGGTGCTGGCGCATGGCGCACAGGGCCAGGCTCTCGGCGAGCCAGGCGGCGACCCGGTCCGCGTCGCCCTCGATGCCGCCCGCCGAGCGGTAGTCGGCGCGTCCGTCCGCCGTGAACAGGTCTCGGTAGCCCCTCCAGTCGCCGTCGTCCACCGCCACCGCGTACGCGGTCACCAGGTCGTCCACGGCCAGTCGGTCCCTCACGGTCGCGAACTCCGCACGCTGCGTCATCGGCCCAGTTTTGGGCACCGCGGGCGCGGATCCAAGTGCCGTGCGTGGTGAATATTCGGTGGTGCGGGGCGCGTGCGGCGGCCGGGGCTGTCCCCGTGCACGAGGAAACGGGAAGCGGGACCGGATGACCTGGATCATCATGCAGTGTTCACCGACCTGTGCTGCCATGTGACCTGTGGGTGATGTCGGCGGTTGTGCCCGGATTGCCGGTCAGGGGCGCAGGTGGGCAAGGAGTTCTGCACCGGCGGGGTATCCCTGCTCCTGGGGGAGCAGTCGGGTGGCTGAGTCCAGTTCGCCGTCCCTGACGAGTGCGTGGATCTTGTTGGCGAGCGGGGTCACGTCGCTGATGGACACGATCCACTCGCCCGCGTAGCGCGACGATGCCTGACCCGAGAGCCCCAGTTGCAGCGAGCGGTGTGGCAGGGGACGCAGGTGCAGATCGCGTTCGGGGTCCCACTGGACACGGGCCGGTGCGCGCTTGAGGTCACGCTGCCAGGTGTCGCGATCGGGATGCAGTTCGCGCACGTAACTCGACAGGCAGGCATGGCGCAGCGCCCAGTCGAAGCCGTCGCGGGTGATCTCGACGGCGAGGACGGTCTCCTGCCCCTCCTTCATGCCCCAGCCGGAGCGGTACATCATCCACAGGAAACTGGGTTTGATCCACGTCATGCGGCCACGCTTCCACGCGGCGGGAAAACGGCCGTCTCGGATGGCGGGCAGTCCGATCTCAGGAGAGTACGCCTGGTAGACGGTGATCGTGGACGCCGTGTGGAGCGCGCGGATCGTGCGGAGCGGTTCTTCCATGGCGTACAGCGTGGGCTCG
Organism: Streptomyces sp. NPDC046881; assembly: GCF_040645015.1. Lineage (NCBI taxonomy): Bacteria > Bacillati > Actinomycetota > Actinomycetes > Kitasatosporales > Streptomycetaceae > Streptomyces > Streptomyces sp. NPDC046881. The sequence goes on from NZ_JBEYXJ010000096.1 coordinate 1,391, forward strand.
GTCAGCTCAGGTGACCACCGATTTTCGACCCGTTGCTCGACCCCACGGAGCACGCCGGCCGCAGGCAGCAGGCAGCAGGCAGCAGGCAGCAGGCATAGCGAGGCTTGACATGGGTCATCAAGCCGCGTTCACAGCCCCAATCCATGGGGGACTTTCAGGGCGCGGGCCTCAGGAGGTATCTGCTCCGCGGTGCTGCTGTAGTCCTGAACGAGTTCTTCCACGTCGTGCGTGGGATTTCTTGGCGGCCTGATAGGCGGTTGTGAGGTTGTTGCGGTAGGTCAGGGTGTTGGGGTGGTCGGTGCCCAGGAGGCGTTCGCTTTCGGCGAGGTTGGACTCGAACAGGGGGATGGCGCGCTTGAGGTCCCCGGCGTCCTGGTAGGAGGTTGCGAGGTTGTTGCGGCGGGTCAGGGTTTTGGGGTGGTCGGTGCCGAGGAGGCGTTCGGTGTCGGCGAGGTTGGACTCGAACAGGGGGATGGCGCGCTTGAGGTCCCCGGCGTCCTGGTAGGCGCGTCCGAGGTTGTTGCGGTAGATCAGGGTGTCGGGGTGGTCGGTGCCGAGGAGGCGTTCGGTGTCGGCGAGGTTGGACTCGAACAGGGGGGTGGCGCGCTTGAGGTCCCCGGCGTTCTGGTAGACGAGTCCGAGGTTGTTGCGGCTGGTCAGGGTTTTGGGGTGGTCGGTGCCAAGGAGGCGTTCGGTGTCGGCGAGGTTGGACTCGAACAGGGGGATGGCGCGCTTGAGGTCCCCGGCGTTCTGGTAGGCGAGTCCGAGGTTGTTGCGGTAGGTGAGGGTGGTGGGGTGGTGGGTGCCGAGGAGGCGTTCGGTGTCGGCGAGGTTGGACTCGGACAGGGGGATGGCGCGCTTGAGGTCCCCGGCGTTCTGGTAGGCGGTTGCGAGGTTGTTGCGGTAGGTGAGGGTGTTGGGGTGGTCGGTGCCGAGGAGGCGTTCGGTGTCGGCGAGGTTGGACTCGAACAGGGGGATGGCGCGCTTGAGGTCCCCGGCGTTCTGGTAGGCGGTTGCGAGGTTGTTGCGGCTGGCCAGGGTGTTGGGGTGGTCGGTGCCGAGGAGGCGTTCGATGTCGGCGAGATTGGACTCGAACAGGGGGATGGCGCGCTTGAGGTCCCCGGCGTCCTGATAGGCGGTTGCGAGGTTGTCGCGGCTGGTCAGGGTGGCGCGGTGCCTTTTTCCTAGCAGGCGCTCGTGTATGTGGGCTGCGCGGCTTCCAGCGGCTGTGCCACGGGCCACAGCTCCCTGCTGGCGGAGGAACTCCGACGCGTTCCTCAGAAGCCGAGCGGTGGCGGCGGTTTCCGATTCCGGCGGAGTGTGATCGGTGTGGGCGATGACATGGGGCAGCAAGGCATGCCATGTCGGCCAGGTGCCGGGATCGCCGGCATCTGTCGGGAGGCGGGATTCCAAGGCGTTCGCTGCTACCCGTTGTGCGTTTGTGATGTCCTTGGCACGGCGGTGAAGATCCTTGAGACCGGGAGTCCGTGCGAGGGCCTGGACCAGCCGATGCACGGTGATGGTGCCGTCCTGTGCGCTGATCATGCTGTAGGCGGCCAGTCTGCCGATGGCCGTGTTCAGCGCCTGCGGGTCAGCGAGTTCATCGATGTGGGAGAGGGCGAACTTGAGAAGTCGGTGACGCCGCCCGGTGATCTCATGCGCGCGTTGAGACCGTACTTGTGCGACTCGCGAGCGTAGCGGGGGTGGGTAGGCGAGGTCGTCGAGGAGGTTGCGGGGGATGTTGTCGGGGGCGTACCAGGCCAGTACTCGCAGCACCTCTCCCGCCAGCGGTGTGTCCTTGAGGCGGTCGAGGGTGATGCTCCAGATCCGGGCGATCGTGCGGTCCGCGTCACCGGCCTCTGCGGTCGTGGCGAACATCTCGGCCGGCCTGCTGGTGAGCAGGTCCAGGTAGGCGCGGGGGGAGACGCCGGTCTCGGCGCAGTACGAGGCTGCCTGCTCCACCGCCAAGGGGAGGCAGCCCACTTCCGCGCAGACCTCGGCGGCGCCGTCACTGTCCCGCTGCTTCTCGTGGTTGAGGATGCGGGTGAACAACTCGACGGCTTCCGCCTCTTCCAGGACGTCTAGGGGCACGGTGGAGGACAGCTGGTGCCAGCCGGTGGCACGGCGACTGGTGATGAGGAAGCGGCCACCGTGACCAGCCCGCTCGATGACCGGACGGACATGCTGGGGGTCGTTGACGTTGTCCAGCACGATGAGCCAGTTCCGGTGGGCAGCGAGCCACAACAGGGCCCACTCTCGTAGATCGTCGGCTCCCATCTCCGTGCTCGTGAGGACGGGATGAAGGGCAACCGCGAAATCCGCCAGACCGGCGTCCAGGTCGGCGGGCGACTCAGCGGTGATCCACCATTGCGGGGAGCTCCGTGAACGTGTCCTGGCCCAGTACGCGGCCAGCGTGGACTTACCGACCCCACCCAAGCCGTGAAGGGCCTGTACGACCACTTCCCCCGACGTGGCGAACGCCGTATCCAGCGCGGCAAGCTGGCGATCACGCCCGACAAACCCATGCGGCTGCGGCAGGTTGCTCAGGCCTGCCGGCGCCTTCACCCTCGGCGCGCTCTTCAGCGCCCCCGTAGGCAACACCGTGTTGTGCGTATGGAAAGACGTGGCGCTCTTGACATCCCGGCCCGCCACGATCGAGCCCTTGTCGGCCGACAGGCCCGGTGTGCCATCGCCGCGCTTTGTGCGGCTCGGTTTCCGGCGGCCCACTACGAACCCCGCCGGGCCTCGGAGTCCCGGACGTCACCGTCTGCCGCGATCGACCCACTGTCGGCCAACGGACCCGTATCTCCCGGCGGCGGGGACGGCCAACCGGACGGAGCGGAACTCGAACCGGTATCGATGGCCTTCGAACCGCGCACACTTCCACGCGAGGCGATCGACCCACCACGAGCGACAGGCGAGGGCCCATTCGCAGGCTGCTGCTGCAGATGGCCCACCACCGCCAGCACGAACCCGGCCACCGTGAAGAACAGACTCAGCACGCTGCTCAACTGATCTGCCCGATCCAGCCCCAGCAGGGCGAAGAATACGATCAGAGCACCCAGGCCGACAGCAGCCCCCACCCAGCGCAATACCTGCCACAAAGTCATGTAGGCATGATTCCGAAACCATCACGCACGCAAGCCCCTTTTCAGGCAACTGATATGCAACAGAACACATGCATCCACGCTGTGCCCCAATGATCGTGCAAGAGCACGTGCTTGAGCGCTGGGCTGCATCAACTCCGTTGGGTGAGCCCGCCGAAGCATGGATCATGGGATCCGTGATGAAGCGGACGAAGAAGGCGGAGCCGGCCGAGCGGTCGGAGCCCGAGCTCTCGGCGTACCAGCGAGCGATGCGGAACCGGCTTCTCGCGGCCCGCGTGGTGCCCGCTCCCGAACCCTGGCGGCCCGTCTTCAAGTACACATACGGCGTTGCCGTCGGCGGTCTGCTCGGGATCGGCTTCGCGACACATCCCGACACCGGCCATGATCTGGTGATGGTCGTCTCCTCGGACGGTCACGGTCTCTTCGACGCCGTCACCGGGGCCAGGATCGCCAGGGATCGCGATCCCGACCCCGAGGACAGCACCCCTGACGCGGTTGCTGATTTGTCCTGCCCAGGACTGGGGCCGATTGCCGGGAGCCGTGTGCGCATCGCGGGGCTCTTCGGTGGAGGGCTGCACACCACCACCGGGGACGGCTGGATCCTGGAGGTCGTCACCCCGCCTGGCCGAACGAGCGCGTCCTGCTGTCCCGCGACGGCGGGCTGCCCCACGCCGGTCCGCACGCAGAGCAGTGGTGGCACATCTTCCACTCGAACTACTCCACATTCCGCACAGCGGGCTTCTCGCCCTCTGGACAGACCATCGCCGTGGCGACCAGCAGCGACCTGTCCTTGTGGACACGCAGGCCGGACGACACCCTCCTTGGTGGCACCGGAGCCTGACCGAGCCGGCCTGCGCATCAAGTCGTGGGAACCTCTCCGGTAAACGCTCCGCAATCTGTCGGCATCCATGTCTTGCGGGCACAAGGGGACGCAGCGAGATCACACGTCGAACTGATTCCACTCGACTGCGGCATCGGCCAGCGGGGCGAGAGCACTGCGGTGGGTGGCGCCGGCCCAGACGCTGAAGCTGTTGTCATCTACTGAGCCCGAGACGTGCAGGACGAGCCCCGGGGCCACATGGAACTGGGTGAGGTACCAGGGGCACACGGTGAGATCGGCTTCTGGGTCGTCCGGTGTCCGCGGCAGCGACCAGACGAAACCTCCCTGGTTCTCCTCGCCGAAGACGATCAGGCCATTCGGATCTGCCCGGAGCTTGGCCGCGGGAATGATCCGGTTCTGCACTCCGAGGGAAGCCGGGCGATGGTCGTTCGGGCGCCTTGGGCATCGCGGGATACCAGCCGGTGATGAACTGTTTGAGCGCGGTCGCTCTGTTGCCGTTCACGTTGCTCAGCCACTCCAGGCCAGGGAGAGCCGGCGGAGGGAGGGAAGGGCGCACACGGCCCAGGCCGGTCCTGTTCAAGGGCCTTTGCCTGACCGGCGCCGGTGCCGGCCCGAGGAGACGGACCTCCTCGGCGTTCCACATGCTGCTCCTGTCGAGCGCGTCCCCGCCTCCACGATGATCAGCGTCCCGACGTCGCCGATGATGACGGTGGCGCTGCCAAGGTCCTCTGGGCTGCTCTTGGCATCAATAGCTGTGTTTCGGCCCGACAGACGTCGAAGATCGGCGGGAGGCTCGCGTTGCCACGCACGTCGAGTTGCGAGGGTGGGGGTGCACGTCCACGCTGCTGGTGCCTACGCGGGACCATACCGTGCCGGCCTCGTCCAAGAGCTACAGCTACTCGGTGAAACCAGCGAGAGGGGTAGCGCTGTGGGTGATGATGCACATACCGCGGACGTCGGTACTGATCCGTTGGAGACAGCAGCGCCTGGCGGCTCTACTCGGGCGACAGGAGCTCTCGGCCCGGTCACTCGCGTGACGCAGGTGATGAATGACGTGGCCTGCAAACGCGTTCTTCACCGCCTCCGGCTGGAATAGATCAGGCGACACAGGGCTACAGGCGAATCTCACAATCGGCGGAAGTGCACCCTTTACCACTCGCATTTTCGCCAATCCAGGTCTGACTCACCTGGCCATGCTCAGGCAGCGGTTATTACTTGGTAACCTCCAGCCGGACCCGGCCGCCTCGGCGAAGATCACCGCTGGGAAGGCGACGGTCACCGACGGAAACGACCATGTCTGCCTGACCGTCCTCGAACTCGGGGCACCGGCCGTCTGGCGGAGGGTCTGCAGAAAGGTCGGCCCTCCCTCTTCCCCCAGCCAGTACGTGAGCACCTCCTTCCGCTCGCGCGGCGGGTACCTGCTCGTGTGTGCCTCCGCCACCGGCTTCAGCACGAGCGGGCAGGCGATGACCGGAATGGACTTGTGCATCGACGACACGTGTCACGGAACTATCCAGATCTTCGCGAACAACAAGAACTGGCACCTGGCGTTTGTACCGGCCGACTTCCTGATCAAAAGCATCCCAGCCGGGGATCACAGCCTCGTCGCCACGCCCGCCGCTGGCACCACCATCGACAGTAACGACGCTTATGCCATCACCATCTTCGAGGTCATGGCGCCGCCCACTGTGCTCAACGTGACCCAGGTCCTGGCCAACGCCCCCGCCGCTCGGCAGACTGGCGGCGAGTGGGTGGCAAGTGGTGGGTTCAGCAGTTACGGCGGGACCCTCATCATCACCTCGGCTGCCTCGGCGTACTCCCACGATGACGAGGCGAAACTCGGCATGACCATCCAGGTCGAGAGCCAAGATGTCGGCTCGATGCAGGCGTTCGCGAATCCCAAGGGAGTCCATCTGGGCCTGCCCGGGAACGATCTCGTGGTCACCGGAATCAACGCAGGTAAGCGCACCGTTGGTAGCGGACGCTGGGACCGCCACAGACGCCAATGACCGCTGTTCGGTCACGATCATCGAGGTGGCAACGACGACATGGCCATAACCCGCCTGCGGATCACGTTCGACATGTTCAGCGGTCGGCCTAACCCGGTCGTCAAGATAGCGGGCCCTGAGGCCGGGGAACTGCTCGCCCGGCTCGCGCCGGGCGACCTGATCGACGCTGCCGAGCAAGCCAGCCCGCGTCCGCATCTTGGCTACCGCGGGCTCGTCGTCGAACAGGTCGGCGAGCCGGTGCCGTTTCTGCCGGCGGTCTTCCGCTTGGTGGCCGGGCGGCTGCTCGGTCCGGGGCTGCGGCGATGGGCGGCCTATCCGGAGGTGGAGGACTACATTTGCTCCGAACGGGGACCAGCCGGGCAGGTGCTGAGCAGCCCGGTGGAACTGGACTTCCTCCGGGACGGCCTGGCCGCCGCGCGAACGGTGGAGTGGTGGCTGTCGCCGCCGCAGGGTCAGGATGTACTCGCGGTGGCAGGCTGTCCGTCAGCACCGGCTGCGGCCCCGGAGCAGTGGAGTGACGCAACGGCTCGTTCCATCGACTGTAAGGGGAAGAACCCCGACTGGTGCAGGCAGTGCACCAACAATTGCTATAACTACGCCACCAATGTGCGCACCGACACGTTCGCCCAACCCGGCCGAGGTAGTGGCCGGTCCATCACCGCCGCTGACTGCCACTGTGATCACCTCAGCCGTTACGCGTTCTACGACGGCCTGGTGTACACCCCGGCTGCCGACAACGTCTGTCCTTCGGAAGGCGTGCTGGTCGCCCTCGTGGTGGAACCTGGCGTCGACTTCCACTGGTACCGCAAGAACAGCGACGGCTTCTGGGCGCACAAAACAGGAGTGGCGTCGGTTACCGATCTCGACGACGCTGGACAGAAGATCACTGATCCGCGCACTTGCTCACGCCTCAAGTACTCGGAGTTCTGCAGCTTCATGAACGTTCCCGGGGGCAGCGCCCGTATCAACTAGACACGCCAGGGGAAGGCGAACAGCCGCGAGGGCTTCGAGTGGGCCCTGCGCCACGCCTGCCTGTCCCACTACGTGCCCGCCCTGCACGCGGACCAGGCCGCGCTGGTGCGGGCGGGCGAACGGGAGCGGGCGAGCGCGCTGGTGCCGGTGGAGCCGCCGTACCCGGTGGCCGACGAGGTGCTTGCGCACCTGCGGGCCTGAGCGGTGCCGTGGGGGTGGGACGTTTGCGGATCTCCGGGTCAGGCCGCCTCGATGACCCGTGCGCGGATCGCCTCGGCCCACTCGATCACCAACAGCTCGTACTCCGTGCGCTCCTGGGCCGACAGGGTGCCGCCCGCACGCAGCCACAGCGCCCGGATCTGCTCGTTCACCTCGGCGGCAGACCGCACGGAACCAGGGGACGGGGATTCGGGGGACATGCGGACCAGCCTAGGCGCAAGGACTGACGGTGCGCTACCGCGTGCTTACGCAGAAGGTATGGGGTTGGTCACCGGCGCCGCCCGGTCATCCGTCCGTAGCGGCGAACTACCGTGCGGTTCCTGGAAGTTGCCCAGGTCATAGGCGGGCGGCCCGGGCGCCGAAGATGTCCGAAACCGCGATGGTGGGGGGCCCTCAGCCCGCCGACTCCGCCGCGTGCGGGCTGAGCACGCCCGCGCCGACCAGGGCGATGATCACGATGCCCAGGGCGATGCGGTACCAGACGAACGGCATGAAGTTCTTGTTGGAGATCCACTTCATGAACCATGCGATGACCGCGTATCCCGAGGCGAACGCGATCACCGTCGCGAACAGGGTCGGCGGCCAGTCCACATGGCCCTCGCCCAGGGAGTCCTTCACCTCGAAGGCGCCGGAGGCGAGGACGGCCGGGATGGCGAGCAGGAACGAGTAGCGGGCCGCGGCCTCGCGCTTGTACCCCATGAACAGGCCGCCGCTGATCGTCGCGCCGGAGCGGGAGACGCCCGGGATGAGGGCGCAGGCCTGGCAGAGACCGAAGACCAGGCCGTCCTTGACCCCGAGGCTCTCCAGCGTCTTGCGCTGCTTGGGCGCCCGGTGCCGGCCGCCGGTCTCGTCGCGGGCCGCCAGCCGGTCGGCGATGCCGATGACCAGGCCGACGACGATGAGCATGGTGGCGGTGACCCGCAGATCGCGGAAGGGCCCCTCGATCTGGTCCTTCAGCGTCACGCCCAGCACCCCGATCGGGATGGAGCCGACGATCACCAGCCAGCCCATCTGCGCGTCGTGGTCGTGCCGCATCGTCCGGTCGAACAGCGAGCGGAACCACGACGAGATGATCCGGCCGATGTCCTTGCGGAAGTAGATGAGCACCGCGGTCTCCGTGCCGATCTGCGTGATCGCCGTGAAGGCCGCGCCCGGGTCCTTCCAGCCCGAGAACGCCGCGGTCAGCCGCAGGTGCGCACTGGAGGAGACGGGCAGGAACTCGGTCAGCCCCTGGACGAGTCCGAGGACGAGGGATTCAAACCAAGACATGAAGGTATGGCGTCCAAGCGCTGTTCGGAGATGAGGTGATCATGTGACGGACGAAGCGTAGCGGGCCCGGCCGGCGGCGCGGCACCAGGGGCCGGGCAGTCGGCGGGCGGCCGCCGGTTCGCGGGGGCGGGGATCCGGTTACGCGGCCGTCGGTCCGGTCAGGCCCCAGCCCGGGGCCTGCGGACGGGCCGTCAGGTCCTCGTGGCGCACCGGGTCGCCGCAGGCCTGGCAGGTCACCACCGGCACCAGTTCGTGGCCGCAGGCGTGCTCGACGGCCATCGGCAGGCCGACGCCCTTGCGGAGGTGGCGGTCGCCCCACTCCTTGAGGGTCATCAGGACCGGCTCCAGCTCCAGGCCCGCCTGCGTGGGCCGGTACTCGAAGCGCTGGGGGCGCTCGCTGTAGAGGCGCTTGGTGAGGATGCCGGCCTCCACGAGCCGGCGCAGCCGGGCGGACAGGATGTCGCGCGGGGCGCCGGTGTTGCGCACGAGCTGGTCGAAGCGGCCGTTGCCCAGGCACACCTCGCGCAGGACGAGCAGCGAGTACTTCTCCCCGACCACCGCGAGGGCGTCGGCGATGGAGCAGGGGCGCGGGTCCTTCGTGGCGGCCATGCGGCCCAGTCTAGAGGAGGGTTTGATTTTCCAACCTACAGCGCTATGGTGAGTCCGGATTTCCTACTCACTGGTAGCCCTAGGGATCACGTCGGAGGCCCGCCCATGCGAGACGCAGTCATCGTCGAAGCCGTACGCACCCCGATCGGCAAGGGCAAGCCGAACGGCTCCCTCGCCCACGTCCACCCCGTACAGCTCCTCGCGCACACCCTGCGCACTCTGGTCGAGCGCTCCGGCGTCGACCCGGCGCTGATCGACGACGTGATCGGCGGCACCGTCGACCAGGTCGGCGAGCAGGCCATGAACACCACCCGGTACGCCGTCCTCGCCGCCGGCCTGCCCGAGTCGGTCCCGGCGACCACCGTGGACCGCCAGTGCGGCTCCTCCCAGCAGGCGGTGCACTTCGCCGCGCAGGGCGTGCTCTCGGGCGCGTACGACCTCGTCGTGGCCTGCGGGGTGGAGTCGATGAGCCGGGTGCCGATGTGGTCCAACGTGCCCGCCGGGAAGGACCCGTTCGGGCCCGGCGTCGCCGAGCGCTACCCGGAGGGCCTGGTCCCGCAGGGCATCAGCGCCGAACTCATCGCCGCCAAGTGGTCCCTGACCCGCGCGCGGATGGACGAGTTCGCGGCCTCCTCGCACCGCAAGGCCGCCGCCGCGTGGCGCGGCGGGCTCTTCGACGCCGAGGTCGCACCGCTCGACGGCGTCGCCCGCGACGAGTGCGTCCGCCCGGACACCACCCCGGAGATCCTCGCCGGCCTCAGGCCCGCCTACCACGACCCCGGCTTCGCCGAGCGCTTCCCGCAGATCGAGTGGAACGTCACCGCGGGCAACGCCAGTCCCGTCAACGACGGCGCCTCCGCCGTCCTCATCACCTCGAGCGACACCGCGGCCCGGCTCGGCCTGCGCCCGCTGGCCCGCCTGCACAGCTTCGCCGTCACCGGCTCCGACCCGCTGCTGATGCTCACCGGGGTGATCCCGGCGACGGAAAAGGTGCTGCGCAAGGCCGGTCTGGAACTCGGCGACATCGACCTGTTCGAGGTCAACGAGGCCTTCTCCAGCGTGGTCCTCGCCTGGCAGCAGGAGACCGGCGCCGACCTCGCCAAGGTCAACGTGCACGGCGGCGCGATCGCGCTGGGCCACCCGCTCGGCGCGAGCGGCACCCGGCTGACCACGACCCTGGTCCACGCCATGCGCGAACGCGGCGCCCGCTACGCCCTCCAGACCATGTGCGAGGCGGGCGGACTGGCCAACGCGATGATCCTGGAGGGCGTCTGATCCCTCACCGGCCGCGCAGCTGGTGGCGCTTGCGCCAGGCCACCAGCGTGCCCGCCAGCGCCGGTACGGCGATGCCGGCCATCGCGATCAGGAAGGCGGGGGAGGTCGGCGCCGAGGCGCGGGCGCCGGCGACCGCGTAGGCGGCCGTGTTCGGGATCGAGCCGAGACCGGTGGCCAGCAGGAACGGCAGCCAGCCCATGCGGGAGACGGCCGCGCAGTAGTTCGCCGCCCAGAACGGCACCCCCGGGAAGAGCCGGACGGCCAGCATGGACCGGAACCCGTGCCGGCTCAGCTGCCCGTCGGCCGCCTTCAGCCAGCGGCCCCGCAGCAGCGGGCGCAGCGCGTCCTGCCCGAGCATCCGGCCCAGCCCGAACGCGACCCCGGCACCGAGCACCGTGCCCGCGAGCGCCGTCGCCAGCCCCAGCTGGGAGCCGAACAGCGCGCCCGCGGCCAGGTTCAGCAAGGGGCGCGGTACGAACGCCACCGTGCACAGCCCGTACGCCGCCGCGAACACGACGGCCGCCGCGGCCCCGCCGAGCTGCGGCGGCAAGCCGTGCGTCAGCAGCCGCTGCGGTTCGAACAGCAGCACGCAGACGGCGGCGCCCGCGAGCAGCGCGAGCAGCAGCGAGAGCCGGGCGTAAGGGGACAGCAGGGTGGCGGCGGCCCGGGGAGAGGCCGCGACGGTGCCAGAGCGGTCGGCATCGAGCATCCGGAGACCCTAACCGACGATCCGGGGTGAGCGCCGTGAGCCCGAACTCACCCGCCCCGAAAACCATTCGACGCCGGACGGGCCGTCGGCGATGATCGACCCCGTGTTCCGGTACGCCTTCCTCCTCGCAGCATCCGCCGTCGCGGATGCGCCGAAGGCTGCCGTCCTGATCCTCGTGGCCGCTGTCGACGGCGCCCGAAGCTGACCCTCTCCGGATCGTCCGGCGGACCCCGCAGGGGGAGGGTCGGCGAGTCCCCGGGGTCCCGCATCCTTCGCCACGCCCGAGAGGCTTCGAGGTACAGCCATGTCCAAGACCGCCTACGTGCGCACCAAGCCGCACCTGAACATCGGCACCATGGGTCACGTCGACCACGGCAAGACGACCCTGACCGCCGCCATCACCAAGGTCCTCGCCGAGCGCGGCACCGGCACCTTCGTGCCCTTCGACCGCATCGACCGCGCCCCGGAGGAGGCCGCCCGCGGCATCACCATCAACATCGCCCACGTCGAGTACGAGACCGACACCCGGCACTACGCCCACGTCGACATGCCGGGCCACGCCGACTACGTCAAGAACATGGTCACCGGTGCCGCCCAGCTCGACGGGGCGATCCTCGTCGTCTCCGCGCTCGACGGGATCATGCCGCAGACCGCCGAACACGTACTGCTCGCCCGGCAGGTGGGCGTCGACCACATCGTGGTCGCGCTGAACAAGGCCGACGCCGGGGACGAGGAGCTGACCGACCTGGTCGAGCTGGAGGTCCGCGACCTGCTGACCGCCCAGGGCTACCCGGGCGACGCGGTACCCGTCGTACGGGTCTCCGGGCTGAGGGCCCTGGAGGGCGAGCCGCGCTGGACGGCGTCCGTGGAGGCGCTGCTCGACGCGGTGGACACGTACGTGCCGATGCCCGAGCGGTACCTCGACGCGCCGTTCCTGCTGCCCGTCGAGAACGTGCTGACCATCACCGGGCGGGGGACCGTCGTGACCGGTGCCGTCGAGAGAGGGGTGGTCCGGGTCGGCGACCGGGTCGACGTGCTCGGCGCCGACGTCCAGACCGTGGTGACCGGTCTGGAGACCTTCGGCAAGCCGATGGAGGAGGCGCAGGCCGGGGACAACGTGGCACTCCTGCTGCGGGGCGTGCCCCGGGACGCCGTACGGCGCGGGCACGTGGTCGCGGCCCCGGCGAGCGTGGTGCCGAGCCGCCGCTTCACGGCGCGGGTGTACGTGCTCTCGGCGCGTGAGGGGGGCCGGACGACGCCGGTGGCCACCGGTTACCGGCCGCAGTTCTACATCCGGACGGCGGACGTCGTCGGGGACGTGGACCTCGGCGAGGCGGCGGTCGCCCGGCCCGGGGAGACGGTGGAGATGACCGTCGAACTGGGGCGGGAGGTGCCGTTGGAGCCGGGGCTCGGGTTCGCCGTCCGTGAGGGCGGGCGCACGGTGGGAGCGGGAACCGTGATCACGGTGGAGTGAGACCGGGGTGCGTGGGGGACCGCGGGGCGCGTGGGGGACCGCGGGGCCGTTCCGGCCGGCCGCGCGGTTTCCCGCGCCGCTTCCCCGCGCGTCACAATGAACGGGTGACCGAGCAGATACCCGTCTCCCGCACCACGGACCACGGCACCGCCAAGCTGATGCCCGACGTCGACCGTGAGCGGGCCTGGCTGCTCACCGTCGACGGGGCGCCGCAGTCGTACGTCGATCTCGACGACCCGGCGTACCTGGAGTTCGAGTACGCCCGGCGGCTGGGGTTCGTTCTGGACGCCGTCTCCGCGGAGGGCGCGCCGCTGGACGTGGTGCACCTCGGCGGGGGCGCGCTGACCCTGCCCCGGTACGTGGCCGCCACCCGGCCCGGCTCGCGGCAGGACGTGGTCGAGGCCGACCGGGGGCTGCTGGAGCTGGTCACCGAGCAGTTGCCGCTGCCGCAGGGCTCGGGTGTCGCCCTGCACGCGGCCGACGCCCGGGCCTGGCTGCAGGAGGCGCCGGACGACCACGCCGATGTGCTGGTCGCCGACGTGTTCGGCGGGTCCCGGGTGCCGGCGCACCTGACCACGCTTCCCTACGTCCGCGAGGCCGAGCGGGTGCTGCGGCCCGGCGGGGTCTATGTCGCGAACCTCGCGGACGCGGCGCCGTTCGGCTTCCTCCGCTCCCAACTGGCCAACCTGGCGGCCGTCTTCGAGGAGACGGCGCTGATCGCCGAGCCGGCGGTGCTGCGCGGGCGACGGTTCGGCAACGCGGTGGTCGTGGCCTCGCACCGGCCGCTGGACGTCGCCGCGGTCGCCCGCCGCGCCGCGGCGGACGCCTTTCCGGCGCGGGTCGAACACGGCCCGGCGGTGCGCGAGTTCATCGGCTCGGCCCGCCCGGTCGAGGACGCCGAAGCGGTTCCCTCACCCGAACCGCCCGACGGGGCGTTCGGCATCGGCTGACGCCGCCGGGCGGACGGCGACCGCCCGCGCGGCGGTTCCGGGTCCGGTCAGTCCGCGATCGGGTCGCCGTGCAGGCGTACCGTGGTCAGGATCTTGTCGATGGTCGCGTCGGACAGTTCGTCCTTGACGCCCTTGGCGCCGTAGAGCGTCCAGGAGACGAAGTTGCCCTTGGAGTTCTTGAAGGCGAACGTGACGGCCTTGCCGTCGGTGTCGCACTTGTTCTTCTTCGGCACGCCGACGACGTACGACGTCGCGACGCTGCCCTTGACGCCCGACGCCGTCGTGTAGGGCTTTGCCTTGCCGACCCGCAGGTACTTCCTGGCCGCCTTGGACTGGTCGGTGTACCCGCCGAACGCGAAGGCGGCCGAGTCGCCGCTTGCGGTGCTCGCGGTGTCCTTGGCGCCGTTCTCGCCCTTCGTGCCGCTGCCCGCGAGCGCGTGCGACTCCTTGTAGCCGCCCTTGTCGGAGGTGCAGTAGTCCGGCTTCAGGAAGGCGGGGGCGGAGAAGCCGATGTACGCCGAGCCGTCGCCCTTCACCTCGTCCTCGAAGAAGGAGAAGACGCCGGGCTTCTCCACCTCCCAGTCGGCGGGCACGTCGAAGGCCGTGCCGTGCTTGGGGTTCACCACGACCTTCCAGCCGGGGACCGTCGGCTTCTCCGACTCGCCGGAACGCGGGTTGTCGGTCGTGGTCGAGGTGGGCGAGGCGGGCGAGGAGCCGGTCGGCGACGGGCTCGTGCTCTGTCCGCCCTTTCCGTTGTCCGCCTCGTCGTCCTTCGTGCCGCCCAGCACCAGGTAGCCGGTCACGGCGGCGGTGACCACGACGGCCGTGGCCGCGATGATCGCGATCAGCTTGGTACGGCCGCCGCCGCCCTGCGGGGGCTGGGGCACCGGCACCGTCGGGGGCTGCCCCCACTGCTGCTGCTGTCCGTACGGACCGGGCTGCGCCTGCTGACCGTACGCGTCGGCCTGCGGGTACTGCTGGTACCCGGGCTGCTGGTACGGGTTCGGCTGCTGGTAGCCCGGCTGCTGGTACGGGTTCTGCTGGTTGTTCTGCGGGTTCTGCGCGCCCCCTGGCGGCTGCTGATCTGGCCACATGGCTCGTAACCCTAGTGGGCTTCGCTGGCCAGCCTTCGCTACTCGTGAGTAACATGGCGGCATGAGCGCAGACCAGATGTCGATCGGCGAGATGCTCGCCGCCACCGTGCCCATGGCCCGGACGCTGAACCTCGAGTTCCTGGAGACCACGCCCGACAAGGCCGTGGTGTCCCTGCCGGACCAGGGCGCGTACCACAACCACGTGGGCGGCCCGCACGCCGGTGCGATGTTCACCCTCGGGGAGTCGGCCAGCGGCGCCATCGTGCTGGCCGCCTTCGGCGACCAGCTCTCGCGTGCCGTACCGCTCGCCGTGCGGGCCGAGATCGCCTACAGGAAGCTGGCGATGGGGGCCGTCACCGCGACCGCCACGCTGGGCCGCCCGGCCGCCGAGGTCGTCGCCGAACTGGACGCGGGCCGGCGCCCCGAGTTCCCCGTGTCGATCGAGATCCGGCGCGCGGACGGCGCCGTCACCGGCGAGATGAGCGTCCTGTGGACCCTCCGGCCGACCGACCAGGGGCAGTGAGCCGCGAGACCACGGTCACCGCGCGGGCCGGAGCAGCGCCGTACGGCAGGCTGCTCCGGCCCGCGTGTCCGTCCGCGTCGCCCCGTTCCCCCTCCTCCGGACCGCCCGCACCGGCGCTTTTCGGCCGCCGGCCGGCACGTCCGTCATCTGCGGCGCCTCCTCCATCCACGGCAGCACGTGGAGCAACCGGGTTCCCGCCGCCGGCGACCACGGCAGGCGCGCGGTCGTCGCCGCGTCCCCGCTCCGCCTGACGGCCCCCCATCGTCTCCGGCGCCTCGGCGCCACCGCACGGGACGTCTTCGGTATCTACGAGCCGGTGTGGATCGCCCGGCGGCCGTCAACCGGCGTGAGCGTGCCGGAAGGCGGAGATTTCGGCTGCCATCCGGCTTTAGCCGGACGGTACTTGACTACCGTTCAGCCCACCTGCCGGGGATACCGGCGGTAACCATTGGGAAATTCCCCGGCTTTGCCGCCGAGGGCATTCACACTCCTTGTTTCCTGTGAGCAGCGTGTGCCAAGGTGAGCCTCCCCGCGGGAGGGCAAAGGCAGGCGTCGACGTCGAAGCCGGCCCTTTAGGTATGCACCAATCAGGCACTGCTTTCCGACAGGACCCCCCTTGCGCATACGGTCCTGCGGCTGGAAAGGAAATGGTTCCGTGCAGTCCCCATACCCCCCACGCCCGCCCCACCCGCCCCTGCCCGGCCCGGCCGGGGAGCCCGACCGCGCTCTCCTCGCCCGGCTGAACGGCCCGGACGACGGCCGCCATCACGCCGTCGCGCTGCTGCTCGCCCGGCACTGGCGGGCCACCCGCGACTACGCCGTGGTCTGCCTGACAGCCGCCGGCCCCACCGCCCAGCTGGTGGCCACCGCGGCCTTCCACCACGTGCTCGGCCGCATGCCGGGCGGAGTGACCGGCAGCGCCCTGCGCCCCCATCTGCTCGTCGCCGTCCGGGACACCGTCCGCGCCTGGGCCGCGGACGACGTCGCCTGCATCGCCCTGACGGAATTGCGCAAAACCACCGGCGGTCGCGGACTGCGCGCCACAAAGCCCGGCCCGCCGGAAAGCAGGCAGCTCGCCGCCCGCGCATTCCGGGCCCTTCCCGGCGCCGCACAATGCCTTCTCTGGCACACCGAGGTCGAAGCGGAACCCATAAACATACCCGCTGGTCTGCTGGGCCTCGACCCGGCCGACGCCACGACCGCCCTGGAGCAGGCGCGCGAGCAATTCCGCGCCGGTTGCGTACGCGCCCACCGCGAACTCGCACCCACCCGGGAATGCCGCTTCTACAACCGGCTCCTCGACGTCCCCATCCGCCGCGGCGGCACCCTGCTGCCCGACGTCCGCCGGCACCTGACGGCTTGCCGCCACTGCCGGCACGCCGCCGAGCAACTCGGCCACTTCGACGGCGCCCTGCCCCTGCTGCTCGCCGAGACCGTGCTCGGCTGGGGCGCCCGCCGCTACCTCGACTCCCGGCCCGGCCGCGGCGCCCCCCAGGAGTGGCCGCCCCCGCCCCCGCAGGCGCCGCCGGCCGCACCGCCGGTGTCCGGCGGCCGGCACCGCACCGGACCGGAGAACCGCCACCGCAGGGCCGTCACCATCGGCGTCGGACTCACCTCCCTCGCCCTGCTCGCCACCGTCCTCGCGGTCCGCGGCCGGTCCGATGACAACGGTGTCCCCGGCCCCGCCGTCACCTGGGGCGCCCCCGCCGGCAACACGCCACGGCCGAGCGGCACCGGCACCCGTCCCGCACCCTCGCCCGCCACCGCCTCCGTCGGCGAACCCGCCGAGACGGCCCACGGCACCCTGCGCGCCCTGGCCTCCGGGCGCTGCCTGGCGGTGCGCGGCGAACGGGTCGAGGCGGGCGCCGGTGTCCGGCTCGCCCCCTGCACGGCAGCCCCCGCGCAGCAGTGGTCGTACCAGGACGACGGCCTGCTGCGCAGCGCCGCCGACCCCACCCTGTGCCTCGCCGCCGACCCCGGCACGAAGAACGTCGTGCTGGCCGGCTGCGTCGTCCCCGCCGGGGAGGTGTCGTACGACTTCACGGTGCGCGGCGAGATCCTGCCGCGCTGGCACCACGGGCTCGCCCTCGCAGCCGGATCCGGCCGTTCCGGCGCCCGGGTCGAAGTGGCGGAACGCGACGGCTCGGCCCGGCAGCGGTGGGTGCTGGAGCCGGCGGCGGCCGGCGGACGGCCGCGTTCCGACGCGGTGCCGGACGCACCCGACGAGCGAGCCCGGCCCGGTGCCGGGCAGCCGGGCCCGTCGACCGGCGGAGCCGGGCGGTCTCCCGGCCGTCAGCGGCACGACGGCGGCACCTCGCCCGACGAGCCGGGGCCCACGGAGAAGCGGGACACACCGCGCGTCGCCCGGATCCGCGCCGCCGAGGCACAGCGGCCGGCCACCGGAACCGGGGCCGGAGTCGGAGCCGTCCAGCAGGCGAAGGACCTCGTGGCTCCGGTCGTCGACACGCTCACCGAGCCGGCCGCCGGGGACGGCGGTACCGCGGCGGCGACACTGCGGGCGGTGCTCGGCTGACCTGCGCGGACGGGGGCACCCGGCACGGGGTGCCCCCGCTTGTGGGAGCCCTCGGGCCCCTTGTCCGTTTCCCGTCGGCCTGGTTCGAGCCACCGGGCCGACGCGATCCGGAACGGACGGACGGCGGCCGGACGTACGGTCGCGCGGCGCGGGGACGAGCGCACGGTGCGGCGGGCGGACGGTATGCCGAGCTCGTGCCGGTGCCGGGTACCCGACCGGACGGTCACGCGCCCGCGCAGGGAATCACTGGATTTGGCGCCGCTTGCGGGGAATTCGGCGCGCTGGCCGGATCGGCGCCCCCGCACACGGAAAGGCTGCGCCGTTATTGACCCGCGAGTAAGGGCCTCGCTAGTTTCCGTTGCCCTCGCACCAGAGTGTCTCGCCGCGCGTACCCCCACCGTGCTGTCCCCGCCGATCGTGCCGGAGCATCATGACCTCCCCTGTGCGTGCCCACGACCTGATCCTGTGCCTCACCCCGTTCGGAGAACCCGACGCCGCTCTCGCCGCCGCCGCCACCGCGGTCGGCGCACTCGGCGTCCTCGACCTGGGCTCCGGCGACCGAAGATCCCGCGAGCAGCTGTCCCGGCTCGGACGGGCCGCGCCGGGCCCCTTCGGCGTACGGGTGACCGGGCGCTGTGCCCTCACCCCTGCCGACCTCGGCGGTGCCGTCGACACCGTGGTCCTGACCCCGGACGCGCCCTGGACGCCGGCTCAACTCGCGCCTGACTGCCGCGTGTTGGCGGAGGTGACCGACCTCGGGCAGGCCCGTGCCGCCGTCCGGGCGGGCGCCCGGGGGCTGATCGCCCGGGGCTGCGAGAGCGGCGGCCGGGTCGGCGAGCTGAGCACCTTCGTCCTGCTGCAACAGCTGCTGGCGGACCCGGAGTCGACCGGCCTGCCGGTCTGGGCCTGCGGCGGCATCGGCCCGCGCACGGCCGCGGCCGCCGTGGCCGGCGGCGCGGCCGGAGTCGTCCTCGACAGCCAACTGGCCCTGCTCGCCGAGTCGGAGCTGCCCGAGGCGATTCGGGCGGTGCTGCGGTCCCTGGACGGTTCGGAGACCGTACTGCTCGGCGGACACCGGGTACTGCGGCGCCGCGGCCCGGGCGCACCGCAGCCGCCCGCCGACGACCCCCGGGCGGTCGCCGCCCTGCTGGGCGCCCGCGAACCGCACGGCCGGCTGCTCCCGGTGGGCCAGGACGGCTGCCTCGCCCCCCGGTTCGCCGAGCGGTGGCGCGACGTGCGCGGGGTCGTGCGCGGACTGTCGGCGGCGATGCGGGAGGCCGTCGGGGCCGGGGCGACACCGGCGGCCACGGCCCTGCGGCCCGGGTCGGCCATGAGCCGGGCGCTCGGCACCCGGCTGCCGGTCGCGCAGGGGCCCATGACACGGGTCAGCGACCAGGCGGGATTCGCCGCCGCCGTAGCCGACGACGGGGCCCTGCCCTTCCTCGCGCTGGCCCTGGCCGACGGCGCCCGGACCCGGGACCTGCTCACCGAGGCGCGGGCCGTGCTCGACGGCCGGCCCTGGGGCGTGGGCGTGCTCGGCTTCGCGCCCGAGGACATCCGCACCGCCCAGCTGGACGCCGTACGCGAGCTGCGGCCCACGCACGCCGTCATCGCGGGCGGCCGGCCCGCCCAGGCCGAGGCGCTGGAGCGGGCCGGGATCCGCACCTTCCTGCACGTGCCCTCGCCGGGGCTGCTGCGCCAGTTCCTCGACGCGGGCGCGCGCAGGTTCGTGTTCGAGGGGTCCGAGTGCGGCGGGCACGTCGGCCCCCGCGCGTCCTTCCCGCTCTGGGAGGCCCAACTCGCCGTCCTGGAGGACTTCCTGGCGGAGGCCGGGCCGGAGTCGGCGCGGCGACTGGAGCTGTTCTTCGCGGGCGGTGTCCACGACGCGCGGTCGGCGGCCATGGTCGCCGCGCTGGCCGCCCCGCTCACCGCCTGGGGCGCCGCCGTCGGCGTCCTCATGGGCACCGCCTACCTGTTCACCGGGGAGGCCGTCACCCACGGGGCCGTCCGGCCGCTGTTCCAGCGCCAGGTCCTCGACGCCACCGGGACCGCGCTGCTGGAGACCGCACCCGGGCACGCCACCCGCTGCGTGCCCAGCCCGTTCACCCGCGACTACCGCGACCGGGAGACCGCGTTACGGGCCCAGGGACTGCCCGACCGGGAGGTGTGGGAACGGCTGGAGCGGCTCAACGTCGGCCGGCTGCGCCTGGCCAGCAAGGGCCTGACCCGCGCCGACGACGGCGAGCTGCGGGACGTCGGCGAGGAACGGCAGCTGACCGACGGGCTGTTCATGGCCGGGCAGGTCGCCGTCCTGCGCTCGGCACCCACCACCGTCGCGGCCCTCCACCACGCGGTGACCGACGGCGCGGCCGACTTCCTGACCGCACGGGCCGAACCGGCCGCACCGGACACCCAGGCCCCTCCCGCCGCGCAGGCCCGCACCGCGCACCCCGGCCCCCGCGCCACCCCCGAACCCCCGCCGCCCCCGCCGCTCGACATCGCGATCGTCGGCATGGCGTGCATGTTCCCGCAGGCCCCCGACCTCGCCGCCTTCTGGGCGAACATCGTCAGCGGACGCGACGCCGTCACCGAGGTCCCGCCCGACCGCTGGGACCCCGCCGTGCACCACACCGCCGGCCACACGGCGTCCCGGTGGGGCGGCTTCCTGCCGCCCGTACCCTTCGACCCGCTGCGCTACGGCATCCCGCCCGCCTCCCTCGGCAGCATCGAACCCGTCCAGCTGCTGTCCCTGGAGGCGGCCCGCAGAGCACTGGACGACGCCGGATACGGCGACCGCGGGCGGGAGTTCGACCGATCCCGCGCCTCCGTCGTCTTCGGCGCCGAGGCCGGCAGCGACCTGTCCAACGCCGTCACCCTGCGCGCCGTCCTCCCGTCCTACTACGGCAAGGTCCCCGACGCCCTGGACGACCGGTTGCCCCGGCTCACCGAGGACTCCTTCCCCGGCATGCTCGCCAACGTCATCTCCGGCCGGATCGCCAACCGCCTCGACCTCGGCGGCGCCAACTACACCGTCGACGCCGCCTGCGCCTCCTCGCTCGCCGCGCTGGACGTCGCCTGCAAGGAACTCGTCTGCGGCACCAGCGACCTCGTGCTGTGCGGCGGCGCCGACCTGCACAACGGCATCAACGACTACGTCCTGTTCTCCTCCGTCCACGCGCTCTCCCCGACCGGCCGGTCCCGCGCCTTCGACGCCTCCGCCGACGGCATCGCCCTCGGCGAGGGCGTGGCCTGCGTGGTCCTCAAACGGCTCGCGGACGCCGAACGCGACGGCGACCGGATCTACGGCGTGGTCAAGGGCCTCGGCTCCGCCAGCGACGGCCGCTCCCTCGGCCTGACCGCACCCCGCCCCGAAGGCCAGCGGGCCGCGCTCCGGCGGGCCTACCGCAACGCCGGTGTGCCGCCCGCCGCGGTCGGTCTGGTGGAGGCGCACGGCACCGGGACCGTCGTCGGCGACCGCACCGAACTCGCCGTGCTCGGCGAGGTGTTCGCCGAGGCCGGTGCCGCGACCGGCGGCTGTGCGCTCGGCTCGGTCAAGTCGCAGATCGGGCACACCAAGTGCGCCGCCGGACTCGCCGGACTGATCAAGGCCACCCTGGCGCTGTACACCGGCGTCCAGCCGCCCACCCTGCACCTTCAGCGGCCCAACCCGGCCTGGGACGAGGACGACAGCCCGTTCGTCTTCCACACCCGCGCCCGGCCGTGGACGGCGCTGGCCGCCGAACGCCTCGCCGGAGTCAGCGCGTTCGGCTTCGGCGGCACCAACTTCCACGCCGTCCTCGCCGCGTACGCGGACGCACCGCCGCCCCGGCAGGCCCTGGACGCCTGGCCCGCCGAACTGTTCCTCCTGCGCGGCCGGGACCGGGCGGCGGCCCACCGGGACGCCGAGGAGCTCCTGCGGGCCGCCGAGGCCGACGGCAGCCCCTGGCGGCTGCGTGACCTCGCTCTCGCCGCGGCCCGCCGCGCCGACACCTCCCAGGAGCCGGTCCAGGCTGCGTTCGTGGCCCGCGACACCGGGGAACTCGCCGCGCACCTGCGGCGCGTGCTGTCCGGGGACCCGGGCGCCGGGACACACCTGTCGGACCCGGCGGTCGGCCAGGTCGCCTTCCTCTTCCCCGGCCAGGGCAGCCAGCGCACCGGCATGCTCGCCGAGCTGCTCGTCGCCCTGCCCGAACTGCGGTACTACCTGCACCTCGGCCGCGCCCACGCCGACCGACTGCACCCGCCGGCCGCCTTCGACGACACCGCCCGTGACCGCCGGCGGGCCGCGCTCACCGACACCCGGACGGCACAGCCCGCCCTCGGCATCACCGGCCTCGCCGCCCACGCCTTCCTCACCTCGGCCGGCGTCCACCCGGACCTCGCCGCCGGGCACAGCTACGGCGAGCTGGCCGCCCTCGCCGCGGCCGGCGCCCTCGACCCGGAGACCCTGCTGGAGCTGAGCGCCGAGCGGGCCGGAGCGATCCTGGCGGCGGCCGGCGACGAACCCGGCACCATGGCCGCCGTGGGCGCCCCCGCCGACACCGTCGTCCACGCCCTGCGCACGGCCGGGGTACCCGAGTCGGTCGTCGTCGCGAACGTCAACTCGCCCGAGCAGACGGTGATCTCCGGACCCACCGCGGACGTCGACACCGCCGTACGGGCGCTGGGCGCCACCGGGCTCGGCGCCCGCCGCATCCCGGTGGCCTGCGCCTTCCACAGCCCGCTGGTGGCGGCCGCGGGGGAGCGGTTCGCCAAGGTGCTCGCGGACAAGCCGGTCCGCGCCCCGGAGTTCCCCGTCTGGGCCAACCGCACCGCCGCGCCGTATCCGCCGGACCCCGACGCGGTGCGCGCCGGGCTCGCCGCCCAGATCGGCGCCCCGGTGGCCTTCTCCGCGCAGATCGAGGCGATGTACGAGGCAGGCGCGCGGATCTTCGTCGAGGCGGGCCCGGGTACGGTCCTCACCCGGCTCGTCGGCCAGATCCTCGGCGACCGCCCGCACCGCACGGTCGCCTGCGAACCCCGGGCCGACAGCGGCCTGGCCGGCTGGCTCGACGCCCTCGCCCGGCTCGCCGTCGCCGGGCAGCCGGTGCGCACCGCCTGGCTCCTCCGGGGCCGCGACGCCGTCGACGCGCTGCGCACCCCGGCGCCGGAGCGGCCCGGCTGGACGGTCGACGGACACCTCGTGCGCACGGCCGACGGAGCCCTCCTGCCCGGTGCCCTCGCGCCGGCCCGACGCGTCGTGGAGACGACTGTGACGACCGACCAGCCGAACGGCGCCCCGGCCGACCGGGACGCGCTGATCTCCGAATTCCTGCGCACAAGCCGGGAGATGATCGCCGCCCAGCGGGACGTGCTGCTCACCTACTTCGGCGCCACGGCACCCGCGCCCGCCCGGCCGGCGCCGCCCGCACCGGCCCCGGAACCGGTGGAGACCGTCCGGCAACCGCCCGTCCCGGTGCAACCGTCCGTCCCCGTGCGGCCGGCCGGTGACCCCGAGCCCGCCGCGCCGGACGACGTCGAGCGGGTCGTACGGGAGATCATCAGCGAACGCACCGGCTACCCGGTCGACATGATCGAGCCCGACCTGGACCTGGAAGCCGACCTCAGCATCGACTCGATCAAGCGCGCCGAGATCGCCGGGGAACTCGCCCGGCGCCTGGGCATCGCGGGCGGCGCGGAACTCCTGGACGACACCGAACTGGAGGAACTTGCCAAGGCACGCACCGCGGCGGCCGTCACGGCGTGGCTGACCGCACGGACGGGCGCGGCCACCGGGTCCGGTCCGGTACGCGAAACCGAAGCGGAGCCGGACACGGCCGTCGGCGTCGCCCCCCGGCGCTGCGAGCTGCGGCCGGTGCCGCTGCCCGGCCCGGACCCCGCCACCGACCTGTCCGGCAGGCGGTTCGTCCTGCTCGGCGGCGGCCAAGCCGCGGCCGAGGTCGCCGCGCGGCTCGCCGCGTCCGGTGCCCACACCGTGGTCCTCGACGCCGACCACCTCCTCGACGCCGACGACCTCCTCGGCGCCGACGGCCCGGTCCACGGCGTCCTGTACCTGGGCGCACTGCCCGGCCCGGACCACCCCGTGCTGCCCGACGCCTTCCCGGTGCTCCGGGCGGCGCTGGCGTGCGCGCCCCGCGTACTGCTGGCGGTGCGCGCCGCCGACGGCGCCGGGGCGCTGCGGGCGGCGGGGCTGGACGGCCTCATCCGCAGCGTGGGCCGCGAGTACCCGGACCTGCTGGCGCGGGTGCTGGCGGTGGGCGACACCGGCCCGGCGGCCGTCGCCGACGCGGTGCTCGCCGAACTGCGCGCGCCGGACCCGGCCCCCGTCGTGCTGCACACCGCCCCGGGACACCGCCGTGGCCTGGACCTGGTGCCCGTGCCGCTCGGCCCGCTCGGCAGCACCGGCGCCGGACCCGCCGCGGACGGCGCCGCCGAGGCCGCCGCGCTCGGGCTCGACCGGGACTCCGTGGTCCTGCTGGTCGGCGGGGCCAGGGGCATCACGGCGCGGTTCGCGGCCACCCTGGCCGCCGCCTGCCGGTGCCGGATCGAGCTGCTCGGCCGCACACCCGCACCCACCGGACCCGAGGCCCCGCACACCGCCGCCGCCCGCACCCCCGTGGAGCTGCGGGCCGCGCTCGCCGCGGGCCCCGGCGCCCCGCGGCCCGACGAGATCAACCGGGCGGCCGGACTGATCCTCGCCCAGCGGGAGATCACCAGCACGCTCGACGAACTCACCGCCCTCGGCAGCCCCGCCCGCTACCGCTCGGTGGACTTCCGCGAACGGGACGCCGTCCTGCAGGCCGTCAAGGAGATCCACGCCGAACACGGCCGGCTCGACGGTGTCGTCTTCGCCGCCGGGGTGATCGAGGACCGGCTGATCGCCGAGAAGACCCCCGAGTCCTTCCAGCGGGTCTACGGCACGAAGACCGCGGGGGCCGGCGCGCTGTTCGCCGCGCTGGACGAGCTGCCCGCCGCACCGGCGTTCACCGTGCTGTTCGGCAGCATCGCCGCCGTCCTCGGCAACCGGGGCCAGGCCGACTACGCCGCCGCGAACGACGCCCTGGAGACGCTCGGCGCCGACTGGGCCGCCCGCACCGGCCGGCGGGCCCTGACCGTCCACTGGGGGCCCTGGGCACCGGCCGCCGGCCACCCCGGCATGGTCGGCGCGGAACTCGGCCGCGCCTACGCCCGGCGCGGGGTCGCGCTGATCGACCCCGACGAGGGCACCGCGGCCCTGCTCCGCGAACTCGCCTGGGGCGACCCGGCGGCCCGTGCCGTCGTCTACACCGCGTCGGGCTGGTGACATGACCGAACGCCAAACCGCCGTCGCCGTGGTCGGGATGGCGGTGCTGCTGCCCGGCGCCCCCGACCTGGACGCCTACTGGCGCAATCTGCGGGACGGCGCCGACGCCATCACCGAGGTCCCCGCCGACCGCTGGGACGCCGACTACTACCGGCCCGGAACGGCCGCCGGAACCGCCGTCGCCGGCCAGGTGTACTGCCGGCGCGGCGGATTCGTGGCCGGCCCGCCCGAGATCGAGGTCACCCGCTACGGCATCATGCCCGCGTCGGTCGCCGGCACCGAACCCGACCAGCTGATCGCCCTCGACGTGGCCGCCGCCGCGCTCGCCGACGCCGGCGGCACGGAACGGCTGCCCGACCGGCACCGGGTCGGGGTCGTCCTCGGCCGCGGCGGCTATCTCACCCCCGGCCTCGCCCGGCTGGACCAGCGGGTCCGCACCGCCCACCAACTCACCCGTACGCTCGGCGAGTTGCTGCCCGACCTGGCGCCCGGCCAACTCGACCGGATCCGGGACGCGTTCACCGCACGGCTCGGCCCCGACAGCCCCGACGCCGCGATCGGGCTGGTGCCCAACCTCGCCGCGTCCCGCATCGCCAACCGCCTCGACCTGCGCGGCCCCGCCTACACCGTGGACGCGGCCTGCGCCTCCTCCCTGGTCGCCGTCGACCAGGCGGTCACCGCGCTCACCACCGGCCGCTGCGACCTGATGCTGGCCGGGGGAGTGCACCACTGCCACGACATCACCCTGTGGAGCGTCTTCTCCCAGCTGCGCGCCCTGTCCCCGACGGAACGCATCCGCCCCTTCCACCGCGACGCCGACGGCATCCTCATCGGCGAGGGCACCGGAGTCGTCGTCCTGAAACGGCTCGCCGACGCCGAACGCGACGGCGACCGCGTGTACGCCGTGATCCGCGGCACGGGCGTGGCCGGCGACGGCCGTACGGCGGGGCTCGTCACCCCCGACCCGGGCGGGCAGACCCGCGCCGTGCGCCAGGCCTGGCGGGCCGCCGGACTCGACCCCGCCGCACCGGACTCGATCGGCCTGCTGGAGGCGCACGGCACCGCCACGCCGGCCGGAGACACGGCCGAACTCACCACGCTGGCCGAGGTGTTCGGGCCCGGCACGGCCGGCACGGGGGACGCCGGCCGGCCGGTGCTCGGTTCGGTGAAGTCGATGATCGGCCACACCATGCCGGCGGCGGGAGTGGCCGGCCTGGTCAAGGCCGCGCTCGCCCTGCACCACCGCACCCTCCTGCCCACCCTCCACTGCGACGACCCCCACCCCGCCCTCGCCACCACCCGTTTCCACACCCTGCAGCGGGCCCGGCCCTGGGAGACCGACGGCCCCCACCGGGTCCGCCGGGCCGCGGTGAACGCGTTCGGGTTCGGGGGGATCAACGCACACGTGGTACTGGAGGAGGCGAGGGACGAACGCCAGGGGACCGTGCGCGGCGGGACCGGGGGGAGGGGAGCGGTGCGTGCGGCGGGGGCCGACGCCCAGCCCGTCCCCGGGTCCGGTGATTCTGGGCGTGTGGCGGGGGTCGAAGCCGAGTCCGTCGTCGGGTCCGGTGTCTTGGGGCGTGTGGCGGGGCCCGGCGTTCAGCCCCTCGCCGGGTCCGGTGTCTCTGGGCGTGTGGCGGGGGTCGAAGCCGGGTCCGTCGTCGGGTCCGGTGTCGCTGGGATTGTGGCGGGGCCCGGCGCTCAGCCCGTCACCGGTACCGGCGCGACCCCCGTCGGCGGGGGCGGTGCCACGTCTGCGACCGGGGCCGGCGCGGCTCCCGTCGCCGAGGCACGGCGACGCCCCGCCCGCGTGACCGAGCCCGAGCGGGTTCTCCTGTTCTCGGCCGGTGACGTGGACGGTCTCGCCGCGCTTCTCGGTGCCGAGGACGCGGTCGTGCTCGGCGCCGGGCTCGATCCCGCACGGCCGCACGGCGACGCCGGGCCGGTCCGGCTCGGGGTGGTGGATCCGACCGCCAAACGGCTCGCCCTGGCCCGGCGCGCGGTCGCCAAGGGCCGCGCCTGGCACGGCCGCGGTGACGTGTGGTTCCGGCCGGGACCGCTGCTCGGCCGCGCCGGCGGCAAGGTCGCGTTCGTCTTCCCCGGCCTGGAGGCCGACTTCACGCCCCGCACCGACGACATCGCCGCCCACTTCGGCCTCCCCCCGGTCACCGGCGCCGGCCCGGACGTCGAGGTCGGCGACATCGGCCGGCACGGCTTCGGTGTCGTCGGCGTGGGCCGCCTGCTGGACCGGGCCCTGCGCCGCATGGGCGTCGTACCGGACGCGGTCGCCGGGCACAGCGTCGGCGAATGGACGGCCATGGCCGCGGCCGGGCTCTACTCGGCGGCCCAGGTGGACGCGTTCATGGCTGGGTTCGACCCGGACTCGGTCAGCGTCCCCGGCCTCGTCTTCGCCGCCGTCGGGACCTCGGCCGACCACGTCCGGGCCGCGCTCGCCGGCGCCTGGGCGGGCTCCGGGATCGTGCTCTCCCACGACAACGCGCCCCGCCAGTCCATGGTCTGCGGCCCCGGCCCGGCGGTGGCGGAGTTCGCGCGGGCGCTGCGTGCCGAAGGCGTGCTCTGCCAGGTGCTGCCGTTCCGGTCCGGCTTCCACACGCCGATGCTCGAACCGTACCTCGCGCCCATCAAAGAGGCCGCCGACCGCTTCCGGCTGCACCCGCCGACCGTGCCGGTGTGGTCGGGGACGACCGCGGCACCCTTCCCGCGGGACGAGCCGGCGGTCCGCGCCCTGTTCGTACGGCACCTGCTGGAACCCGTCCGCTTCCGCGAGCTGACCGAGGCCCTGTACGCCGCCGGGCACCGCGTCTTCGTGCAGACCGGCCCCGGCCGGCTGCCCTCCCTCATCGGCGACACCCTCGGCGACCGCGACCACCTGGCCGTCGCCGCCAACTCGCCCCACCACGGAGGCCTGGCCCAACTCCGGCGCGTGGCCACCGCGTTGTGGACGGCGGGGGCGGCCGTGGCACCGTGCGCGCCGCCCCGGGCCCCGGCAGCCCGGCCGGCCGTCACCCGCCCGCCGGTCCGCCTCGACCTCGGCAGCGCCCTGGTGTCCCTGGACGGCCCGACCCGCGAGGCCCTGCGTGCCCAGCTGCGCCCGGCGCCGGCCCCAGACGGGTCCGCGAGTCCCGCACCCGTCGGCGTGCCCGCCCTCGACACCCTCGCCGCCCGCCACCCGGCCGCCGCCGAACTCACCGCCCTCCTGCGCGACACCGCCGCAACGGCGGCGCAACTGATCACCGCGAGCCACCGACCCGCGGGCCGACCGCCCGCACCCACCGAACACCCGGCGACGACCGCCGCCCCCACCGCCACTGTGGCCTCCACCGCCCCCACCGCCGTAGCCTCTACGGCCCCCACCGCCCCCAGAGTCACCGGGGCCCCCACTGCCCCCGCGCCGGTGACCACACCCCCCGCCACCACGACCCTGCGCGTCTCCCTCGACACCATGCCGCACCTGCTCGACCACTGCTTCTTCCCGCAGCGCCCCGGCTGGCCGGATCCGGAGGACCGTTGGCCGGTCGTCCCGGCGACCACGATCGTGCGGCACATGATGGACGCGGCGGAGGCGGCGGCCCCCGGGTTGCGGGCCGTCGCCGTGCACGGCGCCCGGTTCGACCGCTGGCTCACCGCCGTACCCGCCGTCGACGTCCCGGTCACCGTCGCACCGGACCCCGGCCGGCCGCACGACCGGGTCACCGTCACCTTCGGACCCACCGCCCGCGCCGTGGTCGAACTCGCCCCGCGCCACCCGGCACCGCCCCCGCCCGGCCCCCTCCCGGCCGGCCCCGAGCGCGTCCCCGACCACACCGCCGCCCAGCTCTACCGCGACCGCTGGATGTTCCACGGACCGCGGTTCCAGGGCCTGACCGAGCTGACCGCGCTCGGCGAGCGGCACATCCGCGGAGTGATCACCACGCCCGCGGCGCCGGGCGCCCTGCTCGACAACGTGGGCCAGCTGCTCGGCTACTGGATCATGGCGACCCGCACCGAGCGGACCGTCGTCTTCCCGGTCCAGCTGGGGCAGGCACGGTTCCACGGACCGCACCCGCGGCCCGGCACCCGCGTCCACTGCGTGCTGCGGATCACCTCCCTGACGGACACCGTGCTGGAGGCGGACGCGGAGCTGACCGTCGGCGGCCGGGTCTGGGCCCGGCTGACCGGCTGGCAGGACCGCCGCTTCGACAACGACCCCACGACCCGGCCCGTCGAACGCTTCCCCGAACGCCACACCCTCGCCACGGCCCTGCCCGGCGGCTGGGCGCTGGTGCACGAGCGGTGGCCGGACCTCGCCTCCCGCGAGCTGATCATGCGCAACTCGCTGGGCGGCGCGGAGCGTGCCGAGTACGCCGAGCGCCCGCCGCGCGGGCGCCGGCAGTGGCTGCTCGGCCGGATCGCGGTCAAGGACGCCGTACGGCACTGGCTCTGGCGGCAGGGCGAGGGGCCGGTCTTCCCGGCGGAGCTGCGGGTCGGCAACGACGCGCTCGGCCGCCCGTACGTCACCGGCGTGCACGGCCGCGAGCTGCCCCCGCTGGACGTCTCGCTCGCCCACCGGGCCGAGGCCGCCGTGGCGATCGTACGGCCGCACCGCCCGCAGCCCGGCCCCGGCATCGACATCGAAGAGGTCGCCGACCGCGATCCGGCGACCCTGACCACCGCGCTCGGCCCGGCCGAACTGCGGCTCCTGCGCGCCCGCTGCGCGGACGGCGGCGAGGCGCAGGCCGTGTGGTTCACCCGGTTCTGGGCCGCGAAGGAGGCGGTCGCCAAGGCCGAGGGCGTCGGATTCGGCGGCCGGCCCCGGGACTTCACCGTCCTGGAGGCCGCCCCGGACGGCAGCCGACTCCTCGTCTCCGGCCGCCTGGAACGCGCCTACACCGTGCACTGCGCCCCGGCGGCCAACCCGCCCGCCCTGCCCCGGCGCGCCTATGTGGTGGCCTGGACGACCGGCCCCGGAGCAGCCGACGACGTCCCACCCGACCGGCCGCACGCCGGACCGCCCGACCGGCCGCACGCCGGACCGCCCGTCGCCCAAGCCGACGCACCCGCCGACCCAGCAGCCGAGGAGCACCCCCGATGAACCCCACACAGCCGGCCCCCGCGCAGCCCACCGCCGACACCGTGCTCGCCGACGTCACCGGCATGCTCCGCACGGTCCTGGCGGAGTACGGCGACGACGACGTAGTGATCGGCATGTCCACCACCTTCAACCGCGACCTGGAACTGGAGAGCATCGACCTCGTCACCCTGGCCGGCCTGCTGGAGGAGCGGTACGGACCGCGGGTCAACCTTGCCGAGTTCCTGGCCGGCATGGAGTTCGACGAGATCATCGAGCTGACCGTCGGCCGGCTCGTGGAGCACGTGGTGGGGAGCCTGAACGCCACCCGGGCGGGCTGAGCCATGGCGATGGTCGACGCCGGCGGCATCCGGCTGCACGTCCAGCGGACCGGCCCCACGGACGGCCGCACCCCGCACCCCACCATCGTGCTGGTGCACGGACTGCTCACCGACAGCCTGGCCAGCTACTACTTCACCGTGGCACCCGCGTTCGCGGCGGCCGGCCTCGACGTCGTCATGTACGACCTGCGCGGCCACGGCCGCAGCGAGCGCCCGCCGCACGGCTACACCCTCGACCACAACATCGACGACCTGGAAGCGCTCCTCGGCCGGCTGGCCGTGACCGGGCCCGTGCACCTCGTCGGCAACTCCTACGGCGGCACCGTCGCCTTCGGCTACGCGGCCCGCCACCCCGGCCGCGTGGCCAGCCTGACCCTGATCGAGTCCGAACCGGCGACGGCCGCCTGGGCCGCGAAACTCGGCGGCATCCTGCACCGGGTGGTGACCGAACTCGCGTACAACGAGCCCGACGCGATCGCCTGGATCACCGCCCACCGCGGCCACAACACCGCCCGTCTCGCCAAGGGCGCGGCACGGCTGGCCCGCGAGACCACCCTGGGCCGGGACATCCCCGCCAGCCGGGTGCTCACCGAGGCCGAGATCGGCGCCGTACGCTGCCCGGTCCTCGGGGTGTACGGCGGCGACTCGGACCTGGCGGAACTGGTGCCGGTGCAGCGGCGGCTGCTGACCGACTTCCGGGCGGTCGTGCTGCCCGGGCACGAGCACTCGGTCCTGGTGGAGGCGCCCGGCACCGTCGGCGGGCACATCCTCGACCTGGTCTCGGCGGGGGCGGGGGTCCGGTGAGCGGGTTCCTCTTCGTCGTCCCGCCGCTGACCGGGCACATCAACCCAGCCGTCGGTGTCGCCGCCCGGCTCGGGGCGCGCGGCCACCGGGTGGCCTGGGCGTGTGCCGACCCGGCGCTGGTGCGGCGGCTCGCGGGCGCGGACGCCGTGGTGTTCGGGTGCGCGGGACCGGTGCCGGGCGCCCCGGGCGCCGTACGGCCGCCCGACCTGAGGGGCGCGGAGGCGCTGCGGTTCCTGTGGGAGTGGTATCTGCTGCCGCTCGCCGACGCGATGGCACCGGGGGTCCGCGCGGCGGTCGCCGGGTTCCGTCCCGATGTGGTCGTCGCCGACCAGCAGGCCTTCGCCGGCGCCCTGGTGGCCGAGCGCCTCGGCCTGCCCTGGGCCACCTCGGCGACCACGTCCGCCGAGTTCAGCGGCGCCTACGACGGGCTGCCCAAGGTCGCAGACTGGCTCCGGCAGCGCCTGGCCGAGCTGCGCGCCCGCATCGGCGACCCCGCCGGCGGCGCCGACCCGCGCTCCTCACCCCACCTGCTGCTGGTGTTCAGCACGCCCGAACTCGTCGGCCCGCAGGCACCGTTGGCTCCGCACATCCGCTATGTCGGCCCCTCGCTCGCCGGCCGCCCGGCCGGACCGGACTTCCCCTGGGAACGGCTGGACCAGGGCCGGGCCAAGGTCCTGGTCACCCTCGGCACGGCCAACGCCGACACCGGCGCCCG
>NZ_JBEYXJ010000097.1:0-33132 GCF_040645015.1 Streptomyces sp. NPDC046881
CCCCCCCCCCCCCCCCCCCGCCGGGCACCACCCCCCCCCCCCGCCCGGGGCGCTCCGGGTGCACCCCGCCCGCGCGCCCCCACGGCCGCATCCGGCTATGCTCGGACCGGCACCATCGCACGGGCCGTTAGCTCAATTGGCAGAGCAGGGGACTTTTAATCCCTTGGTTGTGGGTTCGAGTCCCACACGGCCTACCGAAAGGCCCCAGGTCAGCGCTTGCTCGACCTGGGGTCGTCCGCTTTCACGATCCGCTCCACCGCCGCCGTCACCAGGGCGTCCCGTTCCGGTCCGGTGAGCACCTCGGGCAGGGTGAGCTGTTCGACGATGAGCCAGTTCAGGGCCAGGTAGAGGAGTTTGACGGCCGTGGCGTCGCCGGGCAGGCCGCTGGACTCGTGGTAGGCGAGGTTGGCGGCGAGGTCGGCGCGGACGCGTTCGGTGAGGACGGCGCGCAGTTCCGGCCGGCGGGTGGCTTCCAGGCGGAGTTCCAGCAGGGCGAGGTAGCCGGTGCGGAAGGAGGCGACGCGGCCGACGAGTTCACGCATCAGCTGCGCGTAGGTGTCCCGGTCCCGGTCGGCGGTCCGGTGCCGTTCGAGGGTCGTCTCGTCGGGCTGGAGCCGCTCGTAGACGCGGGCGCCGGCCTGGGTGAGCAGGTCGTCGCGGCTGCCGAAGTAGTTGGACGCGGTGCCGGTGGGTACGGCGGCCTCGGCGTCCACCGCCCGGAAGGTCAGCCCCCGCGCGCCCTCCCGGGCCAGCACCTCGATCGCCGCGTCGACGAGTGCCGCGCGCCGCTGGTCGTTGCGTCTCACCATGGGTCTCGGCTCCGGGTGCGCTGGGATTCGGACATCACTCCGGGCAGAGTACTGCGTGCGCAGTGGTGTGCGGGGGGCGCGGGCTAGGGCGCCCGGTACGCCCGCAGGAAGGCGCTCACCCCGCCCCTGAGCAGGCGGTCCGTCTCCGGTTCCGGCAGGGGGAAGACGCCGTAGTGGGTGGCCTGGACGATCCGGTGCGAGATCAGGGCGGTGAAGTGGCTCGCCGCCAGGGCCGCGTCGCCGTGCAGGTCCAGCAGGCCGGCGTCCTCCAGGTGGGCCATCGCCTCGGTGAGGGCGCGGCCGACCGGTTCCGGGCCGGCCTCGTGCCAGGCCTTGAGCACCTCGGGCGGTACGTGGTCGGCCTCCGCGTGGATGTGCCGGACCAGGGCGAAGTGGTTGGCGTAGTCGGCCATGAGCCCGTGGAAGCCGCGGGCCAGGGAGACCAGGTCCCGTTCGAGGTCGTCGGGGTGCGGCGGGCGCTCCGGGTCCAGCACGGCGTGCAGGCGCGCGAGTTGGGCGTCCCGGACGTCGCTCGACGTCCAGGTCACGACCGTCTGGAATAGCTGCGCCTTGCCGCCGGGGAAGTGGTTGTAGAGCGTGCGGGTGGAGACGCCGGCGGCGGCGGCGAGCGCGTCGACCGAGGCGCGGGCGTAGCCCTCGCGGCCGAAGACCGTGCAGGCCGCGCTCGCGAGAGCCATCTGCTTCTGCAGCTTGCGCGGTGACACCTCGCGCTGCGCCTGCTCCAGGCGGGACTCGTTCGTCTGGCCCACGCTCGCCTCCTTCGTGACCTGACCACTCTAACCGACTTACAACGCCCGTTGTAATTTCTACAACGCTCGTTGTACTTTGCTGTCCGGGGCGGTCGCCACGAGCGGTCGCCCGGCACCGACTTCACTCCCAGGGGGACAGCTGTGTCCGTTTCCGCTTCCGTTTCCGATTCCGCTTCCGGCGCCCGTGCCGCCGAGGACCGTCCGCTCCGGGTCGCCGTCATCGTCGGCAGCGTGCGCGAGGGACGCCTGGGGCCGGCCGTCACCGAGTGGTTCCTGACCACCGCCGCCGCCCTCGACCCCGGCCTCGAACTGGACGTCGTCGACCTCGCCGAGGTCGACCTGCCGCTGGTGCTGCCCGGCTGGGGCGGCACGCCGGGCCCCGAGGCCGTCGCCGCGCTGCGGGAGGTCTCGCCGCGGCTCGCCGCCGCCGACGCGTTCGTGGTCGTCACGCCCGAGTACAACCACAGCTTCCCGGCGGTACTGAAGAACCTCATCGACTGGCACCTGCGCGAATGGCAGGCCAAGCCGGTCGGCTTCGTGTCGTACGGCGGTCTCGGCGGCGGGCTGCGCGCGGTCGAGCAGCTCCGGCTGGTCTTCGCCGAGCTGCACGCCGTGACGGTGCGCGACTCGGTCAGCCTGCACGGCCCCTGGTCCGGGCTCGGCGAGGAGGGCGTCCCGCGCGACGCCGAGGTGTGCACCGGGGCCGCCAAGGGCATGCTCGGCCAGCTCACCTGGTGGGCCCGGGCCCTGCGCACGGCCCGCGCCGAGCGTCCCTACGCGGGCTGAGGGGACGGCACCCGATGACCGCCTCCGCCTCCACGCCGGGCGTGGCCTCCGCTTCGGCCTCCGCCCCGGCGCCCGCCCCGCCCACCGCCCTCTACCGGGTCGTCACCGTCGTGGTCCTCGGCACGGTGATGGCCGTGCTCGACATGACGATCGTGAACGTCGCGATGCGGCGGCTCTCGGAGTCGTTCGGGGCGCCCTTGCAGACCATGCAGTGGACCGCGACGGCGTACACGCTGGCGCTGGCCGCGGTCATTCCGACGGCCGGCTGGGCGATGGCCCGGATCGGCGCGAAGCGGACGTACGTGACGGCGCTGGTGCTGTTCACCCTGGGCTCGCTGCTCGCCGCCTGCGCCTGGGACGCGGGCAGTCTGATCGCCTTCCGTGCGGTGCAGGGGCTGGGCGGCGGGCTGTTGCAGCCGGTCGGCATGGCGATGGGCATGCGGGTCGCGGACCGGGCCCGGCTCGGCCGGGCGATGGGCCTGCTGGGGCTGCCGATCCTCGTCGGCCCGGTCGCCGGCCCCGTGCTCGGCGGCTGGCTGGTGGACTCCGCGTCCTGGCACTGGATCTTCCTGATCAACCTGCCGGTCGGCGCCCTGGCCCTGGTCCTCGCGGCCCGCCTGCTGCCGGGGGACGCCCCGGACGCCCGGGGCCAGGAGCCGCCCCGGCTGGACGTCCCCGGCCTGCTGATGCTCTCGCCCGGCCTGGCCCTGCTCCTGTACGGCCTCGCCCGCGGCGGCGAACAAGGTGACTTCACGACCCCCGGCACGTTGCTGCCGACCCTCGCCGGGACCGCGCTGGCGGCGACCTTCGTACGGCGGGCGCTCACCGTCCGCGCCCCGCTGCTGGACCTGCGGCTGCTGCGGGACCGCACCTTCGCCGCCGGTATCGGCACGCTCGCCCTGTTCACCTGCGGCTACTTCGGCTCGATGCTGCTGGGTCCGCTGTACTGGCAGCAGGAGCGGGGGGAGACCGCGGCGGCGGCCGGGCTGCTCGGGGCGCCGGTCGGGCTCATGGTCGGAGCGACGATGCAGGTCGCCGCCCGGCGGATCGACAAGACCGTCCCGCGCCGGCTGGTCGCGGCCGGCTGCGCGGTGGCCGCGCTCGGCATGGCCCTGCTGGCCTGGCAGACCGGGACGGCCGGGGTCGCGCCCTGGCGGATCGTCGCCGCGGGCATGGTGATGGGGATGGGGGCCGGGATGACGCTGATGCCGACGATGACCACCGCGACCCGGGGGCTGTCCCCGGACCGGCTGGCCGGCGCGAGCACCGCGCTCAGCATCAACTCCCAGCTGGCCGCGTCGGTCGGCACGGCCCTGCTGTCGGTGCTGCTGGGCGCGGCGGGCCAGACCCCGTCCGGCTTCCGCCTCACCTACACGGTCGCGGCCACCCTCCTGGCCCTCGCCACCCTCCCGGCCCTCCACCTCCCGGCTCACCGCGAGACCGAACACTGACTCACAGCGGGGAGCGCCCTGGAATCCACCGCCACCGGGGCGGCTGCCCTGGTCCGCGGTTGGGGCCGCTGCCCCGGTCCGCCGTCGTGGCCGCCCGGCTCGTCACCGGAGCCGGCCTTCGGCTCGTGGTCTGGGGTGATCCCTCGGCTCCCTGTCGGGGGTGGATCCCGGTTCGCTGCCGGGGTCGTCCTTGGGACCGCCGTCGGGGCCGCCGCCCTGATCCGCCGCCGGGGCCGGCTTCCGGCTCGTGGTCTGGGGTGATCCCTCGGCTCCCTGTGGGGGGTGGATCCCGGTTCGCTGCCGGGGTCGTCCTTGGGACCGCCGTCGGGGCCGCCGCCCTGATCCGCCGCCGCGGCCGGCTTCCGGCTCGTGGTCTGGGGTGATCCCTCGGCTCCCTGTGGGGGGTGGATCCCGGTTCACCGCCGGGGTTGTCCTTGGGGCCGCCGCTCTGGTCCGCCGGGGTCGTCCTTGGGACCGCCGTCGGGGCCGCCGCCCTGGTTCGCCGCCGCGGCCGGCTTCCGGCTCGTGGTCTGGGGTGATCCCTCGGCTCCCTGTGGGGGGATCCCGGTTCACCGCCGGGGTTGTCCTTGGGGCCGCCGCTCTGGTCCGCCG
This sequence comes from Streptomyces sp. NPDC046881, assembly GCF_040645015.1. Lineage (NCBI taxonomy): Bacteria > Bacillati > Actinomycetota > Actinomycetes > Kitasatosporales > Streptomycetaceae > Streptomyces > Streptomyces sp. NPDC046881. The sequence goes on from NZ_JBEYXJ010000097.1 coordinate 4,429, forward strand.
TCGGGGCCGCTGCCCTGGTTCGCCGCCGGGGCCGGCTTCCGGCTCGTGGTCTGGGGGATCCTCCGGCTCCCTGTCGGGGGGTGGATCCCGGCTCGCCACCGAAGTTTGTCCTCGGGGCCACCGTCGGGGCCGCTGCCCCGGTCCGCGGTTGGGGCCGCCCGGCTCGTCACCGGGGCCGGCCTTCGGCTCGCGGTCTGGGGGGATCCCTCAGCTCCCTGTGGGGGCCGGATCCCGGCTCGCCGTCGGGGTTGTTCGGATCCGCCGTCAGCGTCGCTGCCTTGGTCAGCGGTCAGGGGCGCCGCCCCGGCCCGCCGCTGGAGTCGATCGCTCGGCTCGCCGTCAGCGGGCTGCACGCGGCCCCCGTCGGGGGTGACCCCCAGCCCGCCGGCGACGCGCGGTCCCCGTCGGCTAGCGCGCCGTCAGTTCCGCCAGGGGCAGGGTGTGCTGGGTCTGGAGGACCTTCGCGCGGAGGTAGCGGACGTTGTGGGCGGTGGGGAAGACGCCGGTCGGCACCCGGTCACGGACCGCGAGGCCCAGGGAGCGCAGCTGCCCGGCCTTGTCGGGGTTGTTGGACAGCAGGTCCAGCTCGGTGACGCCGAGGGCGGTGAGCATCTGCGCGGCGGCCGTGTAGTCGCGGGCGTCCTCCGGCAGGCCGAGGGCGGCGTTCGCCTCGTAGGTGTCGAGCCCCTGGTCCTGGAGGGCGTACGCGTCGAGCTTGTTGTAGAGGCCGATGCCGCGGCCCTCCTGCCGGAGGTAGAGCAGTACGCCGCCGCGGGTCGCGATGCGCTCGACGGCCTCGCGCAGCTGCGGACCGCAGTCGCAGCGGGCCGAACCGAAGACGTCACCGGTCAGGCACTCGGAGTGCAGCCGCACCAGCGGGACCGGGCCGGGGTCGCCGAGGACGAGGGCGAGGTGCTCCCGGCCGTCGGTGAGGCCGTGGAAGGTGACGACTTCCGCGTCGGCGCCGTAGCCGTCGGCGAAGCGCAGCGGTACCCGGACGCGGGCGCGCGGGGTGGCGGCGGGGATGTCGGGCATGCGGGTACCTCCGAGGTTTGCTTCAGATTTGAAGCAGTGCTTCGCAGGGACCCTATCGCTGCTTAAAAGTTAAAGCAATTGAGGCCGCAGCTCAGCCGGACCCGGGCGGCTACCCGGCCCGCTACGGTGAACAGGACGAACGGCGCCGCCACGGGACGTCCCCCGCACCGGACTCGGCGCCCTCGCCCTGCAGCCCGCGCGCGACCCCCGTACAGATCTCCTCCAGCTGCCCCACCTGCTCCGGCGTGAGCCGGTCGAACAGCGCGGTACGCACCGCTTCGACGTGCCCGGGTGCCGTACGCTCCAGTACGGCCATCCCCTCGTCCGTCAGCACCGCGAGCGAGCCGCGCTTGTCCCAGCGGCAGTTCTCCCGGCGCACCAGGCCGTCCCGCTCCAGCCGGGTCACCACGTACGTCAGCCGGCTGCGGGTGATCTTCAGCGTCTCGGCCAGGTCGGTCATGCGCAGCCGCCGGTCGGGGGCCTCGGAGAGGTTGGCCAGCACCGTGTAGAACAGGTGCGGCATGCCGCCCTCCTGCTGGAGCTGCCGGTCGATCGCGTCCTCCAGGAGGCGGGAGGCGGCGATGTAGGCGCGCCAGGCGCGCTGTTCCTCCGGGGTGAGCCAGCGGGTCGTCATGCCGCCAGTGTAGGTTTGTTTCAAACTTGAACCAAGTCGTACAGCCGCCCGACAAGCCCTGTCAGCCCCCCGCCTCCGGAAAAGAGAGCGCGCCGATGCCCCTGCCGTACGTGCTGCTGTCCGCCGCCGTCTCCCTCGACGGCTACCTGGACGACACCGGCCCCGAGCGGCTCCTGCTGTCCAGCCCGGCCGACTTCGACCGGGTCGACGCGGTACGGGCCTCCGTCGACGCCATCCTCGTCGGCGCCGGCACGATCCGCGCCGACAATCCCCGTCTGCTGGTGAACTCGGCCGAGCGGCGCGCGGCCCGCACGGCGGCGGGCGAGCCGGAGTACCCGCTGAAGGTCACCGTCACCGCCACCGGCGACCTCGACCCGGCCGCCCACTTCTGGCACACCGGCGGCGAGAAGCTCGTCTACACCACCGACCGCGGCGCCGAACGGGCCGCCCGCCTCCTCGGACCCACCGCCGACGTCGTCCCGCTCGGCCCCGCCCTGGACTGGCGGGCCCTGCTGGAGCACCTGCACGACGTGCGCGGGGTCGGACGCCTGATGGTCGAGGGCGGCGGCACGGTCCACACCCAGCTCCTCCAGCAGGGACTCGGCGACGAGCTCCAACTGGTCCTCGCCCCGCTGTTCGTCGGCGATCCCGCGGCGCCCCGCCTCTTCGGCCCGGGGGCCTACCAGCCGGGACGCCTCCGCCTGCTCGACACCCGCCGGATCGAGGACGTCGTGCTCATGCGGTACGTGCCGACGGCCCCCGGTACCGGCCCGCTGCCCACCGCCGCGGACCGCCACTGGCTGCGCACCGCCTGCGAGCTGGCCGCGCAGTGCCCGCCCTCGCAGACGGCGTTCAGCGTCGGGGCGGTGGTGGTGGCCGCCGACGGGACGGAGCTGGCGCGCGGGTTCTCGCGGGAGGGGACCGATCCGGTGGTGCACGCGGAGGAGGCGGCGCTCGCCAAGATCGATCCGGCCGATCCGCGGGTGGCCGCCGCGACGGTGTACAGCAGTCTGGAGCCGTGCGCCCGCCGGGCGTCCCGGCCGGCGCCCTGCGCGGAGCTGATCCTGCGGGCGGGGGTGCGCAGGGTCGTCACCGCGTGGCGTGAACCCGACACGTTCGTCCACGCGGCCGACGGGACCGGGGTCCTCGTCGCCGGAGGTGCGCAGGTGGTCGTGCTGCCCGAGCTGGAGGACCTCGCCAAGGCGCCGAACGCCCACCTGCTGTGAGCGCCGGCCCGGCTGCCGTGAACGGCACGGCAGCCGGGTGTGCCGGAAACACTCAGGGCCCGGAATCCAGTGGATTCCGGGCCCTGAGTCTTCAGTAGCGGGGACAGGATTTGAACCTGCGACCTCTGGGTTATGAGCCCAGCGAGCTACCGAGCTGCTCCACCCCGCGTCGTTGTGACTCCAGTGTACGCCATGCGCGGGACCGCTCGCACACCCCTTTCGGTCCACAGGGGTCGCCCGGTGTCCCGGGGCCCGGAAACCTGGAGGTACGTCGGACATGTGGGAGACACGCGGTGCGCCCTGGAAAGGTGGAGGAGAGCCCGTACGTCAGGGCGGGCGGCCGGCTTCCCGGCGATCCCGTGCCCGACCCCGGGCCGGGCGCCGAGCCCGCGCCGGTGCGGGTCCGCCGCCGCCCGGGGCCGCGCGGCCTGGCCCGCGCGCTGCCCGTGCTCCTCGTCGGCTGCGGGGTCCTGTACGGCCTGCTCACCCCGGAGGCCTTCACCCCGGTCCCCTTCTTCACCGCCGCCCCGCTGGCCGCCGCCCCCCTCTCCGCGCTGCGCACCACCGTGCTCACCGGCCTCGCGTCCCTCGCCGCCGCCTACGCCGTGCACACCGACGCCGGTGCCCACCCGACCGTGGGCACCGTCACCGACGTGGTCACCGTGGCCACGGTCGCCCTGCTGGCCGCCGCCATCAACCGGGTGGTCCGGCGCGGGGACCGGCAGCTCGCCTCCGCCCGCGAGATCGCCGAGGCCGCCCAGCGGGCCGTCCTGCCCGAGCCCGCCGCACGGATCGGCGGCTTCGAGATCGCCGCCCGCTACGAGGCGGCGCGGCAGGACGCGTTCATCGGCGGCGACCTGTACGCGGTGCAGGACAGCCCGCACGGCGTCCGGCTGGTCGTCGGGGACGTGCGCGGCAAGGGCATGGGCGCGGTGGCCGCCGTCGCCGTGGTGATCGGCGCGTTCCGGGAGGCGGCCGAGCAGGAGGCCACGCTGGAGCAGGTGGCCGAGCGGCTGGAGCGGGCGCTGGCCCGCGAGGGCACCCGCCGCGACGGCATCGACGCGCTCGAGGGGTTCACCACCGCGGTCCTCGCCGAACTCCCGCACGGCGAGGGGCTCGTACGGATCGTCAACCGCGGCCACCCGCCGCCGCTGCTGCTGCACGCCGACGGCACCCTGCGCACCCTGGCCGCCGCCGAGCCCGCGCTCCCGCTGGGCATGGGCGACCTGGGCCTGTGGCGGGACCGGGCCACCGAGGCCTGCTTCCCGAGCGGCGCCACCCTGCTCTTCCACACCGACGGCCTCTCGGAGGCCCGGGACGCCCACGGCCGGTTCTACGACCCCGAGCGGCGGCTCGCCGGGCGCACCTTCCCCGGCCCGGCCGCGCTGCTCGGCCGGCTCGCCGCGGAGGTGCGCCGGCACTGCGGCGGTGACATGACCGACGACATGGCGCTGCTCGCCGTACGACGGCCCTGACGTTCGTCACCCAAGGTGACCGGACGAGCGCCCTCCGCATAACATCTGAGTCACCATCAAAACCTGAAGTGACTGCTGAACTCTTCCGAGGTCCGGCCAACTCGCCCGTTTTGGCGGGGTAGCGGGCGATAACTCCGCCGGTGAAAACGTTAACGATCAAGCCGAACGGCTTGGAAAGTGACTGGCAAGTCTATTAACGTTCGATAACGCAGCGCGGTCGTCCCAGCCGTCACCAGAGGCGGCTCCGTGCGCACGCGCCGAATCCCGCAAGGGAACCGGGGAACCACCACCTTGGGGTGAATCACGCGGATGCCGTCGTGAACTCATCGAGTCCACGACCGGTATACGCGCGTAGGAGACCTTCCTGCTCCGAACCCGTCAGCTAACCCGGTAGGCGGAGGAAGGAAAGGAGTACGCCCGCGTGGCGTCCAACCGGCCTGCCCCAGAAGCCCCCTTCATACCGGCTCAGCGCGAGACCGACACCTTCGGTTACGGCTCCTACCGCGCCGAGGAGGGCACCTGGGAGGAGTGGAACCCGACCGAGGAATCCGTCGCCCCGGTCCGTGGCCGGCACCGCGTCGCCAAGCAGCGCGGCGGCTTCGCGCGCAGCTCCACCGTCCTCGGCGTCGGCGTCATGGCCGCGGTCGGCGCGGGCGGCATGGCCAGCGCCAACACCGGCAAGCCGCCGGTCTCCATCTCCCTTCCGGACCTGCCCTCCGTCGGCTCCCTCTTCGAGGACGGCTCCGGCGACGCCCCGGCCGCCGAGGCCACCACCACGCTCAGCAGCGTCGGCGTGGCCACCGCGGACGCCGAGGACGGCACCGACGCGGGCGAGGCCCTGCGCAACCGGATCATGGCCCAGGCCGAGCAGCAGCAGGGCCAGGCCGACAGCAAGGCCACCGCCGTCGCGCTCGCCGCCGCCGAGAAGAAGGCCGCCGACGCCGCCGCCCAGGCCGAGAAGGAAGCCGCCGCCAAGGCCGCCGCGGCCAAGGAGAAGGCGGAGGCCGCCGCCGAGAAGAAGGCCGAGGAGGCGCGGCTGGCCCGGCTGGCCAAGCAGTACACGCTGCCGACCTCCTCGTACACGATCACCTCGACGTTCGGCCAGGCCGGTTCGATGTGGTCCTCCGGCTACCACACGGGTCTGGACTTCGCCGCCCCCACCGGCACCCTGATCAAGGCCGTGCACAGCGGCACGATCACCGAGGCGGGCTGGGCCGGCTCCTACGGCTACCGCACGATCCTCACCCTGGACGACGGCACCGAGCTGTGGTTCTGCCACCAGTCCTCGATCAACGTCAAGGCCGGCCAGAAGGTCTCCACTGGCGAGGTCATCGGCCGCGTCGGCGCCACCGGCAACGTCACCGGCCCGCACCTGCACCTGGAGGTCCACCCCGGCGGCCAGGCCACCGGGATCGACCCCATGGCGTGGCTGCGCGGCAAGGGCCTCACCCCCTGACGTCCCCGCCCCGCGCGGGGCACTTCGCGGGAAATCGACGCCGGTGGCGGAATGCGATCATCCGTCACCGGCGTTGAGCTGTCGTATGACGTCACTTCGTAAACTGGGCTCTTCCGATCTCGAGGTCTTCCCGCTCGCCCTGGGCGGCAACGTCTTCGGCTGGACCGCGGACGAACAGGCCTCCTTCGCCGTCCTCGACGCCTACACGGCGGCCGGCGGCAACTTCATCGACACCGCCGACGCCTACTCCGCCTGGGTCGAGGGCAACCAGGGCGGCGAGTCGGAGACGATCATCGGCAAGTGGGTCAGGGCCCGCGGCAACCGCTCCGACGTCGTCATCGCCACCAAGGTCAGCCAGCACCCGGAGTACCAGGGGCTGTCCGCCGCCAACATCAAGGCCGCGGCCGACGCCTCCCTGCGCCGCCTGGACACCGACTACATCGACCTCTACTACACCCACTTCGACAAGCCCGAGGTGCCGGTCGAGGAGATCATCGGCGCGCTGGACGAGCTGGTGAAGGCCGGCAAGGTCCGGCAGATCGCCGCGTCCAACATCACCCCCGAGCGCCTGCGGGCCTCCCTGGAGTTCTCCGACCGCGAGGGCCTCGCCCGCTACGTCGCCCTCCAGCCGCACTACAACCTGGTCTCCCGGGACACCTACGAGGGCCCGCTGCAGGACCTCGCCGCCCGCGAGGGGCTGGCCGCCGTCCCGTACTTCTCCCTCGCCTCGGGCTTCCTCACCGGCAAGTACCGGCCCGGCACGACCGTCGACAGCGCCCGCGCCGGCGGCGCCGAGAAGTACGCCGGCACCGAGCGCGGCCAGAAGGTCCTCGCGGCCCTGGACGAGGTCGCCGCCGCGCACGAGGCCCCGGTGGCCACCGTCGCCCTGGCCTGGCTCGCCGCCCAGCCGACGATCACCGCCCCGATCGCCTCGGCCCGGACGGTGGAACAGCTGCCGGCGCTGCTGGGCGTGGCCGAGCTGACCCTCACGGACACCGAGGTGGCCCACCTGACGGAGGCGTCCGCCTAGGGGCCCCTCCGGATCCTCCCGATGTCGCGGGGGCCCGGCAGGCCCACCATCCGCGACACCGGGGCCCCGCCCGGGCCGGCCAGCAGTGCGGCCGCTCGGCGCGGGCCTGAGCTGTTTGGCGCGGCCCTGATCCGAAAGAGAGGCGCTGGCCCTTCGCACCGGGACCGCCCGATCCGGTGGTGCCGCGCCCTCGTCGGCTTTTGGGTTTGCGGCGGCCCGGTCTGGCGGTGCCGCGCCCGTGTCGGCCCTTCGCACCGGGGCGGCGGCCGGGTCTGGCGGTGCTGCGCCCTCGTCGGCTTTTGGGTTTGCGGCGGCCCGGTCTGGTGGTGCCGCGGCCGTGTCGGTCCTTCGCACCGGGGCGGCCCGGTCTGCCGGGGCCACGCCGGCGTCGGTCCTTGGGTTTGCGGCGGCCCGGTCTGGTGGTGCCGCGGCCGTGTCGGTCCTTCGCACCGGGGCGGCCGGGTCTGCCGGGGCCACGCCGGCGTCGGTCCTTGGGTTTGCGGCGGCCCGGTCTGGCGGTGCCGCGCCCGTGTCGGCCCTTCGCACCGGGACGGCTCGGTCCGGCGGTGCCACGGCCGTGTCGGCCCTTCGCACCCGGACGGCCCGGTCTGGCGGTGCCGTGCTCTCGACGGTCCTTGGCTTTGCGGTGGCCCGGGCCGGCGTGCCGTGCCCCGTCGGCCCCGGGGCTACGTCCGGTACGGGTTGTACGCGGCGTACGGCATCGCCGGATACCCGTAGGGCGCCGGCTGCCAGTGCGTCGGCGCCGGTACGGAGGCCCGGCTCGCGTACTCCAGGGCCGGCCGGGCCACGTGCCTGCGCTTCCACAGCTCGTCCAGCAGCTCCCGCTCCCGCACGACGAAGTCGGCCCCGGCCTTCCCCGCCCGGCCCCGGTGCCGCAGGAAGGCCAGCGAGGTGGCGTACGCCTCGTACCGGGCGACCTCCCGCGCCGCCGGGCGCCCGTGGTGGTGCCGGGCGTAGTCCCGGGCCATCCGCCGCGCCCGCATCGAGCCGAGCGCGAACGGCTCGGCCGGCCCCAGCCACCCGGCCAGCACATACGCCGGCAGCTCCGCCCGCACCGTGCGCAGCTCCCGCTGCCGGGTCCAGATCGCCAGCCAGGTCAGCAGCGCGAACGCGGGCACCATGAAGGCGCCGTAGACGGCGAAGAAGCCGTACTCGCCGAAGGTGGAGGAGCCGTTCCAGAAGGCGTGCATGCCCATCGCGAGCAGCAGGCCGCAGACCGGCAGCAGGATCCGCCGCAGATGCTGCCGCTCGGCCGACAGGGCGGCGATGCCGAAGCCGATACCGGTGAGGACGGTGAACAGGGGGTGCGCGAACGGGGACATCACGACGCGCACGAAGAAGGTGGCGGCGGTGACGGAGGCGATGCCGCGGTCGCCGGTGAGCTGGTCGGTACCGAAGGCCGTACCGAGGTAGAGGATGTTCTCGGTGAACGCGAAACCGGTGGCGGTGACCCCCGCGATCACCACCCCGTCCACGATGCCGGTGAAGTCGCGCCGGCGGAAGAGGAAGACCAGCAGCACGGCGGCGGCCTTCGCGGACTCCTCCACGATCGGGGCTATCACCGTGGCGCCGAGCGTGTCGGCGCCGGCCGGGTCCGCGGTGGAGGTGGCAATCCACTTCGTCGCGAAGCTGTTGGCCAGGATGGCTATCAGCGCCGCCGCACAGGCTCCCCAGGCGAAGGAGAACACCAGGTTCCGCCAGGGGCCGGGCTGCACCCGGTCCAGCCAGCGGAAGGCGGCTATCAGCCAGGGCACGGGCAGCACGGCCAGGCCGAGCCCGACGACGAAGCCCTCCGTGCCGGTCTGCCTCCGCACCAGCGCGAGGATGACCAGGCCGGACAGGGCCAGCACGGAACTCAGTGCTCCGTACCGCACCCACCTGCGTTGCCACCAGTGCGGGTGGCGGAGCACACCGTCGCCGGGGCGCGGCGGATACGTCGGAAACGGAGGACTGGTGGCCACGGCATCGACCCTAACGGTGGCGGGGCGAGGGGCTGGAGCGGATCAGCGGTCCTGCTCGGTGGCGCTGTGCGGGACACGCCGGAACAGCAGGTCTCTCACCACATGTCCCTTGTCCAGTCCCTGTCCCTCGAAACGGGTCAGCGGCCGGAAGTCGGGGCGCGGCGCGAAGCCGCCGTCCGGCTGGGTGTTCTCGAAGCCGGGGTGCGCGGTGAGCACGTCCAGCATCTGCTCGGCGTACGGCTCCCAGTCGGTCGCGCAGTGCACGATCGCGCCGGGCCGCAGCCGGGTCGCGGCCAGCGACAGGAACTCGGGCTGGATGAGCCGCCGCTTGTGGTGCCGCTTCTTGGGCCACGGGTCGGGGAAGTAGACGCGCAGTCCGTCCAGCGCGTCCGGACGGAGCATCTCCCGGAGCAGGATGATCGCGTCGCCGTTGCCCACCCGGACGTTCGACAGGCCGTTGCGCTCGGCGAGGTTCAGCAGGTTCCCCTGGCCCGGGGTGTGCACGTCGACGGCCAGGATGTTGGTGTCCGGGTCGCCCGCGGCCATCTGCGCGGTGGCCTCGCCCATCCCGAAGCCGATCTCCAGGACCACCGGGTGGTCGTTCTCGAACAACTCGCCGAGGTCGATCACCCGCTGCCCGTCGATGTCCAGACCCCACGTGGGCCACAGCCGCTGCAGCGCGTCGGCCTGCCCGGCCGTCACCCGGCTCCGCCGCGGCTGGAAGCTGCGGATCCGCCGCTCGAAGTGCGATCCGGCGGGATCCGCCTTGGGCCCGTCGGGAAAGCGCGGCTCGCCCTTGGCCCGGGTGTGCCGGACGGGGGCACCGGGGGCGTGGGGTGCCGAGAGCGGGGCGTCGGGGGTGTTCACGGAGTCAGACACAGTACGACCGATTTTACGGCGCCCCGCGCGGGTGCCCGCTCAGCCGGCCGCCGCGAGCATCTCCAGCACCCGGCGCCCGATCTCCCGCCCGATCGGCAGGGACGCCGTCGCCGCCGGGGACGGGGCGTTGAGCACGTGCACCGCGCGTGCCCCCTCCCGGATCAGGAAGTCGTCGACCAGCGTTCCGTCCCGCAGCACCGCCTGTGCCCGCACCCCGGCCGGGGCCCGCACCAGATCCCCGGCCTCCGCCGCGGGCAGCAGTCTGCGCACGGCCTCCAGGAACGCGCCCTTGGACACCGAGCGGTGTAGCTCACCCGCGCCGTACCGCCAGTGCCGCCGGGCGATCGCCCACGATCCCGGCCACGCCACCGTCCCGGCCAGCTCCCGGGGGCGTACGACCCCCCAGTCGTACCCCTCCCGGGCCAGCGCCGGCACCGCGTTCGGGCCGATGTGCACGCCGCCGTCGATCCCGCGCGTCAGGTGCACCCCGAGGAACGGGAACGCCGGGTCCGGCACCGGATACACCAGCCCCCGCACCAGCTCCGGCCGCGCCAGCTCGTAGTACTCCCCGCGGAACGGCACGATCCGCACCTCCGGGTCGTCGCCGGTCAGCCGGGCCACCTCGTCGCAGTACAGCCCGGCGCAGTTCACCAGCACGCGCGCGCGTACGACGTCCCCGCTCGCGGTGAGCACGGCCACGCCCCGCTCCGGGCGCCGGTCCACCCGCACGGCCTTCGCGCCGTACCGGATCTCCGCCCCGGAGGCCCGCGCCAGCTGCCGGGCGACGCCCACGAAGTCGCACACCCCGGTCGTACCGACGTGTATGGCGGCGAGGCCCTGCACCTCCGGCTCGTACTCGGCGATCTGGGCCGGCCCCAGCTCCCGCACCGGGATGCCGTTCTCCCGGCCCCGCTGCACGAGCGCGTGCAGCCGGGGCAGCTCCTCGCGCTCGGTGGCGACGATCAGCTTGCCGGTGACGGCGTGCGCGATGCCGTACTCGGCGCAGAACTTCACCATCTCGGCGGCGCCCCGCACCGCGTACCGCGCCTTCAGGGAGCCCGGGCGGTAGTAGATCCCGCTGTGGATGACCCCGCTGTTGCGGCCCGTCTGGTGCCGGGCCGGGCCGGGCTCCTTCTCCAGCACGGTCACCCGCGTCCCCGGCGCGGCCCGCGTGATCGCATACGCCGTCGACAGCCCGACGATGCCCCCACCGATCACGAGCACATCACAGTCGTACGCCCCGGCCCGCACCTGCACCACCTCCGCCTCCGATAGTGCACTGCGCCACTGACAGTGCCTTCAAACACCGGGGTACGGCAGGACCGCTCAGGGGCGCGGGGCCGTATCGACATGCGGGCTCCACCGCGTGGGCGCGACGATCCACGGACCACCCGCGGTCGCCCGGTCGCATCGGCCCGGCACGCGCCGGAGCGGCGCAGCCCTACGCCGGAGCCATCAGCAGCGGCCGTGCCCGCTCCCGCAGCTCCACCACCCGCGGCTCGTCCCCGTAGGGCTCCAGCCGGTGCAGCAGGTCCTTCACGTACTCGGTGGTGCGCGCCGAGGAGATCCGCCCGGCCACCTCCACCGCCCGCACCCCCTGCTCGCACGCCGCGTCGAGGTTGCCGGACTCCAGCTCGGCCACCGCGGACACGACCAGCCGCAGCCCGTGCGACCGCACGAACTCCTCCGTCGGCTTCGACAGGGCCTGCTCGGTGAACCGCCGGACCTGCCGGGGCGCCTTCAGGTCCCGGTAGCACTCCGCGGCATCCGCGGCGAACCGGTCGTACCCGTAGAAACCGAGCCACGAGGGATCGTTGTCGCCGGGACGGGACCGCTCCAGCCAGCTCTCGGCCGCCTTCAGCGCCGTGCCCGCCGCCTGTGCGTCGCCCGCACGCGCGTGGGCCCGCGCCTCGACCAGCCGGAAGAAGCTCATGGTGCGGGCGGTCGCCAGCCCCCGGTTGCGCTCCAGCGCGGCCTGCGCGAGGTCCACGCCCTCGTCCCCGAAGCCCCGGTACGTCGCCTGGAGCGACATCGAGGCCAGCACGTACCCCCCCAGCGGGACGTCCGCCGCCGCGCGCGCGAGGCGGAGCGCCTGGATGTAGTACCGCTGCGCGGCCTCCTGCTGCCCGGTGTCGAAGGCCATCCACCCGGCGAGCCGGGTGAGTTCCGCCGAGGCGCCGAACAGGGCGCGGCCGACCTCGTCGGAGTAGGAGCCGAGCAGCAGCGGTGCCGCCTCCACCCGCAGGCACTCCGGCACCATCGACGAACGCCAGTCCCCGCCGCCGTACTTGGAGTCCCACCGCCGGGCGTCCTCGGCGGCCTCCCGCAGCTTCTGCACGTCGCTGTGGCCGACTTTGATCGGTGCGCCCGAGCCCTCCGTGGGCCCCGCCTCCCGCGCGACCGAGCTGTCGGCGGGGGTTATCAGCCATCGTGAGGCGGGCGTTGCGTATGCGCTCACTGCGAACGACCCGGCGAGGGACTGCCAGATGCCGCCGGAGCCGGCGCGGCGGCCGGCGAGGTCGAGGCGGTACAGCTCGGTCGCCGACTTGACCGCCTGCCCCACGTCCCGCGGGAAGGCGAGGCCGACTTCGGGCGCGGGATCCGCGTCGGCCAGACCGATCTCGTGCAGCGGCACCGGCCGGCCCAGCTTCTGGCCGATGGCGGCGGCGATGAGGTGCGGCGCCGCACCCTGCGGCACCATGCCCTTCGACACCCAGCGCGCCACCGACGTCTTGTCGTAGCGAAGCGTCAACCCGCGCTGGGCGCCGAGGTCGTTGACGCGACGCGCGAGACCCGCGTTGCTGATTCCCGCGAGGGCGAGAACGGCGCCGAGTTTCTCGTTCGGCCCGCGTTGCTCCCTGGACATGCGCCACCCCTCGACACAGACGGCTGCCGTACTGGCATAACCACGCGGCATTCGTAAACCCAGCGTAGTTCGCCGCATCCCAAGCGTTAAGGGGCATTGTTCCGGTTGGCGGGATTGTGGTCGGTACCCGGGAGCGGCCCCCTACGCACCGTGCACGGGCTGTCGCCGCGTGCCCCCGCGCGTGTGGCCGTGCGCCCGTCCGTGCGCTCTTCTCCGGCCACCGGGGGAGCGGTTCCATGGCTTCTGCGTGGGTCGGCCCGCTGTACTGGATCCAGTGGGCTGGGGGACACCGCCACCTTCATCCCCGCGGGTGGCGGACCGGTCCGGGAGGCGATGCCCGCCTCCCGGACCGTGCGCGCGTCCGAGCGTCCGCGCGCTCCGCAGGCCTGTACGGAGCGTGCTCATCTCCGGGGTCGCTCCCGTTATTTGGCCGAAAACCGACCCCGCTCCGGTGCGATGAATTGCCGCTCCGACCATGCAACTTGGCGGCGCTAAGGGCGGTTTGGGGGAGCGCATTGGGGGCGCATTCGCGCCGTACCACTCGGCCCGCGTCCGGACCGGACCCTTCCGCACGGGTCGTCCGACCCTCAACTTCCCTGGCCCGCCCGGGGAACTTCCCTCGATCGAAGGCGGTGCCGCCGCCCCTCTCCGACGCGCCCTTCATGGCAGCATGGGGAACCGGTTCGTACGGTGCACTGGTTGTCCACAGCCTGTGGAGGCGTCGATGCGGTGGTTGGTGGGGTGGAGCAGCACCGCCGCGGGCGCCGCCGGGATCGGCTCCGCGGGTGCCGTCGGCTACGACGGCGAGACCGTGCATCCGGTCGGCTCCCAACTCCTGTGGGGCGACCCCGATCCGCTGTGGGCCGTCGGCGACTGGCGCCCGGACGAGGTGCGCGTGGTGCACGCCGACGCCCAGCACCGCATCGCCGTCCTCGGCATCTGCGGCGCCACCGACGAGGAGCTGCGGCGCGGCCTGTTCACCGCGCGCGGGGGCGCGCTGCGCCACCTGACCACCTGGCCCGGCAGCTACACCGCCGTCGTCCAGGCCGGCCGCCGCATCACCGTCTGCGGCGATCTCGCGGGCGCCCGGCCGGTGTTCTACACCCCGTGGGCCGGCGGCACGGCCTACGCCACCGCCGCGCTGCCCCTGGCCGACCTCGTCGAGGCCAATCTCGACTTCACCCACCTCGCCGCCCTGCTGGCCGCCCCGGACGTCCCGGCCGCGCTGCGCGACACCACCCCGTACGACGGCGTACGGCGGATTCCGCCGGGGCATGCGCTGGTGCTGCGCGCGGGGGCACGCGAGATCGCCGGGTACGAGCCGGTCGCCTCCCTCGCCGTCGCCGCGCCCCCGGCCGACCCCGACCGCGCCGTGGACGCCGTACGGGACGCCCTCGTGGAGGCGGTCCGCACCCGGCTGGCGGCACCCCGGCACGTCCCGGACCTGGACCCCGGGCCGGTGCCCGGCATGGGGCCGGCCGAGCGGCGAGCCGCGCGCGGGATGCCGGTCCCCGGCATCGGCGCCGACCTGTCCGGCGGGCCCGCCTCCGGCACCCTCGCGCTGCTGGCCGCCGGGCTGCCCGGCAGACCCGGCACGCTCCTCGGCCACGGCACCGGCGCGGGCGAACGCCTCCTCGCCGTCACGTTCAACGATCTGGCCGTGACCGGCCGCGAGGCCGAACTCGAACGCGCCGGGGCGCTGGCCGCCAATCCCCGGCTGCACCACGTGGTGGTCACCGGCGGCGAGGAGACCCTGCCGTACGCCGACCTCGACGGCCCCCTGACCGACGAACCCGGCCCCTCCCTGGTCGTGGCGGCCCGGCACCGCGCGCGGCTCGCCGCCGGCAGCGCCGACCACTTCACCGGCCACGGCGCCCGCCAGGTGCTGGACGCCCACCCCGCCCGCCTCGCCGACCTCCTGGTCGACCGCCGGCGGCGCCACCTGGTCCGGCCGGTCGCCGCGCTCGCCCGCGCCGACGGCTCGGTCCTGGTCCCCGCGCGCGTGTACGGCGCGGCCCGGCGGCTGGCCCGCACCCCCTACCGGGCGGGCCTTGAGGTGCTGGCCGAGCGGCTGATGCGGCGCCGCTTCGACGAACCCAAGGGGGCGGTCGGCGCGTCCCTCGCCGCGCTGGCCTGGGCGAGACCCGGGCCCGCCGCCCGGTGGCTGACGGGTGAGGCGCTGGCTGAAGTATCGGTTCTGCTCCAGGCGGAGGCCGACCGCTCCGGCACCGGTGCGCTGCGCCCCGGCGACTACCGCGCGCGTGCGGCACTCGCCCGGCACGCCGCCGACCTGCGCGTGCTGGAACAGGCCACGGAGATCCGTTCCCAGCGCCTGCACGCGCCGTTCCTCGACAACCAGGTCGTCCGCGCCTGCCGCGACCTCCCCGAAGCCCTGCGCGTCCAGCCCGGCGCCCGCGCCGCGATCCTGCGTACGGTCCTGGAGGGCGCCGGCGTCGCCGACCTCCCGGCTGGCTGGGGCGCCCCCTCCCACGCCTCCACGGCGGCGGCCGCGCGCGCGGGGCTGCGGGCCGCGGCCGAACCCCTCCTGGACCTCTTCGCCACGCCCCTGCTCGCCGACGCCGGCCTGGTGGAGGCCCGCGTCGTCCGCAAGGCCGTGCGCTCCGCCGCGGCCGGCGAGCCGCTCCCCCTGGACGGCCTGGCCGACCTCATCTCCCTCGAACTCTGGCTGCGCCGCCTCCTCTCCCGCCGGGGTACGTGCTGGACCGGCACGCCCACCCGCTCCCGCGCGGTCCCTTCGGGGATCCAGCCGAGGAGAAGCGCGTTGACGCCGGGGGCGTGAGGGGCGCCGGTGCCGGGGGGCTGAGCCTGTCCTGCGTCCGCGGGCGTGGGGGGCTGGTCGCGTCGTTCCCCGCGGCCCTGGTGTGCGGGCTGGTCGCGCCGTTCCCCGCGCCCCTGGGGAGCCGCAGTGCCGTCGGCCGCGTGGTGAACCCCGCGAGCGGAACCACCCGGCCCGCCCCAGCGCACGGCACCGCGGAGGCGCGCCCCACCGCGGAAACCCCGTGCCCCGCTTCCGGCCCCCCGCCACAATGACCAGGTGCGGTACAGAATCCTGGGCGTGACCCAAGCAGCGGACGACCAGGGCACCCCCCTGCCCATCGGCGGGCAACGCCTGCGCACGCTCCTCGCCGCCCTCGCCCTCCGCCCCGGCCGCACCGCCACCCCCGGCACCCTCATCGACGAGATCTGGGCGGACGACCCGCCCCAGGACGCCCCCGCCGCCCTCCAGGCCCTCGTCGGCCGTCTCCGCCGCACCCTGGGCAGACACGCCATCGCCTCCACCCCGGGCGGCTACCGCCTCGAAGCGACCGAGGACGACGTCGACCTCCACGTCTTCGCCCGCCTCACCCGCACCGGCACCCAGGCCCTCGCCGCCGGCGACCCGGCCACCGCCCACCGCACGCTCACCGAGGCCCTCGCCCTCTGGTACGGCCCGGCCCTCGCCGACCTCCCCGACCGCACCGCCGCCACCCGCCCCGACGCCCTGCGCCTGGAGGCGACCCGCGCCCGCGCCGCCGCCGCGCTCGCCCTGGGCCGCGCCCGGGAGGTCATACCGGAGCTGCGCGAACTGACCGCCGCGCACCCGTACGACGAGCCGCTGCACGTCCTCCTCATCCGCGCCCTGCGCGACACGGGCCGCACGGCCGACGCCCTCGCCGCCTACGAGTCCGCCCGCCGCACCCTCGCCGACACCCTCGGCACCGACCCCGGCCCGGAACTCCGGGACCTGCACGCGTCGTTGCTGAAGCAGGACCACCCGGTCCCGCCGGTCACCGAGCCCCGTCCCCGGCCCAGGACCCCCGCCCGGCCCCCCGAGCGCACCGGGAACCTCCGGCCCCGCCTGACGTCCTTCGTCGGACGGGAACCGGAACTCGAGGCCATTCGTTCGGAAGTGCACAGGGCCCGCCTGGTCACCCTCACCGGACCGGGCGGCTCGGGGAAGACCCGTCTCGCCGAGGAGGCCGCCGCCACGCTCCCCTCGGCCTGGCTGGTCGAGCTGGCCCCGCTCGACCACCCGGAGGCGGTGCCCGGCGCGGTGGTCAGCGCGCTCGGTCTGCGCGAGACCGTGCTGCTGACGGGCGACCTGGCGACCCCGCAGGCCGACCCCACGGCCCTGCTGGTCGAGTACTGCGCCCCGCGCAGCCAACTCCTGATCCTTGACAACTGCGAGCACGTCATCGGCGCGGCAGCCGCCCTCGCCGAGACCCTCCTCACCCACTGCCCCGGGCTCACGATCCTCGCGACCAGCCGTGAACCCCTGGGCGTCCCCGGTGAGTCGGTGCGCCCGGTCGAGCCCCTCACCCCGGAGCAGGCGCACCGCCTCTTCGCCGAGCGCGCGAAGGCCGTCCGTCCCGACGCCGACGCGGTGCTCGCCGACACCGAGGCCGTGGCGGAGATCTGCCGCCGCCTGGACGGGCTGCCGCTGGCCATCGAGCTGGCCGCGGCCCGGCTCAGGCTGCTGACCCCGCGGCAGATCGCCGACCGCCTGGACGACCGCTTCCGCCTGCTCACCTCCGGAAGCCGCACGGTCCTGCCCCGCCAGCAGACCCTGCGCGCGGTCGTCGACTGGTCCTGGGAGCTGCTGGACGAGCGGGAGCGGACGGTCCTGCGCGAGGTGTCGGTGTTCGCCGGCGGCTGGGACCTCGGGGCGGCCGAGGCCGTGTGCACCGGCCCGGTGGCGGACCTGATCGGCGCGCTGGTCGACAAGTCCCTCGTGGTCGCCGCCCCGCACGACCCGGACGGCACCGGCTCCGGCACCGGTATGCGCTATCGCATGCTGGAGACCATCCACGAGTACGCCATCGAGCGCGCGGCCGAGGTCCCCGGACTGCGCGCGGCGGCCGAGCGGCGCCACCGCGCGTGGGTGCGGGCGCTGATGGAGGAGGCCGAGCCGCAGCTGCGGTCGGGCGCCCAGCTGCCCTGGTTCTCCCGCCTGGAGACCGAGCTGGACAACGTCCGCGCGGCCCTGGACCGCGCGGTGCGCGCGGGCGAGGAGGCGGAGGCGGGCGCCATCGTCCTGGCCATCGGCTGGTTCTGGTGGCTGCGCAACCACCGCCAGGAGGCGGTCGCCTGGGTGCGGCTGGTGCTCCGCCTGGGCGTCGCCCTGGACGCCCTGCCCGCGGGCGCGCCGGCCGGCGAGGCGATGGCACGGGCGGAGTCCGCCGATCCGGTCGGCGCCTTCCTCGCCGCCCCCGACGGCGAGGCCGGGCACCCGCTGCACGAGCTGCGGATGGACCTGCGCATGCTCGACCTGTTCCTGACCTCCGAGACGGGCGCGGAGAACCTCGCCGCCGACGAGCGCGCCCGGGAGTACCTCGCGCGGGTGCGGGCGTACTACGAGCGCGGTGGTCCCCCGGCTGCCCGGCTGCCGGGCATCGTCTGGCCGCTGACCGCCTACTACCTGGGCGGCCCGGCCGACATACGCCCGCACTTGACGACGTCCGTCGACAACGCCCGCAGACACGGCGGCGACTGGGAGACCGCGGTCGCCCTGATGTACCGCGCCCACGTGACCGTCGACTCACCGGGCAACCTGCACGGCGTGGACGAGGACCTGGCCGAGCTGCGGACGCTCAGCCGGCGCGTCGGCGACCGCTGGATGCGTGCCCAGGTGTGCAGCGCGGCCGGCGAGGCGGCCATGGCGCGCGGCAGGTACGACGAGGCCCGTGGCGAGTACGAGGAGGCGCTGCGGCTCGCCTACGAGGTGGGCGCGTACGCCGAGGCGCCGTTCCTGCTCGCCCGGCTCGCCGAGATCTCCTACCGCTCCGGCGACCGGGAGACGGCACTGGCCGCCCTGACCGAGGCGGGCACGGCCGCCGACCGGTACGCGGTGCCGGAGGCGCGGGCCTTCGTGCTGCTGCTGCGCGCCCACATCGCCCTGCACGACGGGCAGCCGGCGCACGCCCGCGAGCTGTACGAGGCGGTCCGCGCGGTGGTGGGGGACGGCGGCACCCCGCCCCCGCAGTTCATGGCGGCCCAGCGGATGGTCGAGGCGCTGCTCACGGCCGAGGAGGCGGGCCCGGCGCACGGGGTGCCGGTCCTGGCGGACGCCCTGCGGCAGGCCGTGGCCGACCGGTGCGCCGAGTCGATCACGGCCGGTCTGGTGGACGCGGCGGCCGGTCTGCTGGCCCGGCTCGGCGATCTGCCGGGCGCGCTCCGGCTGTTCGCCGCCGCGGACCACTGGCGCGACGGACTCAGCCGGCCCGAGCCGGAGCGCACCGAGGCCGCCCGGGTGCGGGCCGGTGCCCGCACGGCCCTGACGGCCGAGCACTACGCCGCCGAGTGCGCCCGGGGCGCGTCCCTCGGCGTGGTGGACGTCCTGCGGGAACTGGGCGCCGCGACCGCGGCCGTCGGGCAGGGCCGGGGCCCGGCTACCGGCAGGTGAACCGGGACTCGGCCCAGTCCGCCGGCACCGCATCGCCGACGGCGTTGCCGTGCGGTTCCACCACGAGCCGTACGGTGCTGCGCCCGGTGAGGTCCACATGGACGGGGACGGCCCGGTCGCGGCCCCTGACCGTGCCCGACCGCCACAGCCGGACCCCGTCGGCGTAGACGGAGAAGGAGACCCTGCCGAGGCCGAGCGTCATGTCGTCCACGCCGACCAGTGCGTCGTAGGCGGTGCACGGCCGGTTGAGGGCGATGGTGACGGAGGACCGGCCGTGCACGGTGACCCCGCGCGCGTACCGCTCGCCGCCGATCGACAGGCCGTACCGCTGCCACACCCAGCTGCTCCCGGCCAGGACGATCTCGGGCCGGGTGCCGTCGCCGGTGGCGTCGAAGCGCAGCTCGCTCAGCTCGTAGACGGCGGGCGGCGGAGTCGGCGTGGGCGTGGGGGTGGGCGTCGGCGTGGGCTCAGGCTTCGGGGTCGGGGTGGGGGTCGGCGTGGGCGTGGGGGCCGGGGCCGGTGGGGGCGTCGGGGCCGGGGCCGGTGGGGGCGTCGGGGCCGGCTCCGGGGCGACGGTCACCGGCTGGGGTCCGCGCGAGGGCCGGGGTGCGGCCTGGTGGACCGGCGAGGCGGACGCGGGCGCCTCGGGCCGTACGACCGGCGGCCGTACGGCGGGCGGCTGTACGGCGGGCGGTTGGACGACCGGCGTGGACGGTGCCGGCTGGGCGGCCTCCGTCGCCGGACGGCTGTCGTTCACCAGGGCCAGCGCGACCGCGGTGGCGGCCACCGCGACCACACCGGCCGCGATGCCGGCCTTCACCGGCGCGCCCAGCCCCTCGGAGACCGCGGCCCCGCCCGCACCGGACGCGCCGCCGGACGAACCGGTGGCCGCGGCGGCCCCCGCCGCCCCGGCGCCGGCGCTGCCGGCCACGATCCCGAGCGCCTTGGCGTACCCGGCGGCCCCGAACCAGCCGATGACCGCGACCGGTACGACACCGGGGATGCCGCTCGCGACCTCCTCGATCTGGGCCGCCGCCAGCCGGCACCGCGCGCACTCCGCCAGGTGCTTGCGCAGGCCCCGCTCGGCCCGGATGCGCAGCTTGCGGCGGGCGTAGGTGCCCAGTTGGTCGGCGTAGCGGGCGCACTCCTGGTCACCGGCGAGGGTGGCGCTGACATGGGCCTGGAGGTAGGCCTGCCTCAGGCCCTCGCGCGCGCGGCTGGCGAGCACGCGGGTGCCGTTGGCGTCCAGCCCGAACAGGACGGCCACCTCGCTCGGGGACTCGTCCTCCACCTCGGTGTGCCACAGCACGGCCTGCCAGCGTTCGGGCAGCGAGCGGAAGGCCCGCATGGCCAGGGACTGCTCGGCCTCGTGCAGGGCGCGGACGTCGGCGCCGAGACCGACGGTGTCGTCCCCGGACGCCGCCGGGGCCCGGGCGGTCCGCTGGGCGAAGAGGGCGAAGTCGTCGACGAGCTGCTCGCGCCGGGCGGACCTGGTCCAGTGCGCGGCGACGCGCCGCACGGAGGTCAGCAGATAGGCCCGTACGGCGTGCTCGGGACCGGCGCCGCCGCGCACCGCCTGCAGCATCCGGGCGAAGACCTCGGCCGTGAGGTCGTCGGCGGTGTGCCCGTCCCGGCAGCAGGTGCGCGCGTACCGCCGTACTGCGTCGGCGTGCCGCCGGTACAGCTCCTCGTAGGCGGAGTCGTCGCCGGCCCGCATCCGCTCGATCAGCTCGCCGTCGGCGGGCGGCACCTCCCGGGGCGGCGGCAGCACGCTCCGCCCGCGCTGCGCCGGCACGCTCGTCCCACCGGACCCGTCAGACCCGTCGGACCCACCTGAGGAAGCCGGACGCCCGCCCTGCTTCGGTACGTGGGGTGAGGCCGGACCCAGGGTCTCCGCGTCCCCCTCGTCACCGCGCGACCCGCCCCACCCGTCAACGCCCAATCCCGACAGCCCCCGACACCGGCCCAGCCCAACCCGTCACCGGCTCAGAGTGCCACAGGGACCTCCCCCCGGCCCCCGTCCCGCCGACCCCATCCACTCGTCCGAGCGGACTTCCCCCGCGGCGAGGCCGGCCCACGAAGAACACCCGCACCACCCGGCCGCGACAGCTGCCCGGGTGGTGCGGGTGGGAGAACGAACCGTGGATCCGACGGCGGAGCCGAGGACGGCCGACGCGATCTACGCCGGCCGTGACCGCAGCCCCTCCAGCAGGATGTCCAGCAACCTCGCCGACGCCGCGGCCTGCTGTGCCGCGTCCGGGAGCGACGGCGCCGCCGTGGCGATCACGAGCAGCACGTCACCCACGGACACGTCCGCCCGCAGCTCACCCGCCGCCCGGGCCCGCTCCACCAACTGCCCGACCACGTCGAGCAGCGCCCCGGCCCCCGCGTCGTCGGCCACCACCGCGGCCTCCTCCGCCACGAGCCGCAGCTCGGCACCCCCCGGCTGCGTCCGCTGCTGAGGCACCCGAACCTCCTCGGCCGGCGCGACCGCGTCGCCCGGCCCGGTGGACCCGACTCTCAGCACGTGCGGCGGCAGCAGCCGGCCGGCCCCCGACGCCACGGACGTCCGCAGGAACCGCGACAGCGCCGACCACGGCTCGTCCTCCTGCCCGAGCGCCGTCCGCGCCTGCTCGGTCAGCCGCGCGGTCTCCTCCTCTGCGATCCGCCGGACCAGCACGTCCTTGCTGGGGAAGCGCCGGTACACCGTGCCGACCCCGACCCGCGCGCGCCGCGCCACGTCCTCCATCGGCGCGCCGTAGCCCAGCTCGCCGAACACCTCACGCGCCGCACGCAGCACGTGTTCCAGATTGCGCTGTGCGTCCACCCGCAGCGGGGTCGTCCGCGCCACGTCCGCGCGTCCGTTGCCCCCCGCCGCGGTCATCGCCTTCCCACCGGGCGCGACGGCGGCTGCGGATGCCCAATGAGTTTCCTGAACATGCATGTGTTTCCCCCGGTAATGACGTCTCCCCCCGGAGACTCTCCCCGCCACTGAACGCGAAGTGCGCGGAACTGGCATCGGTCCCGACCGGACCCGCCCGTCGCGGACCCGTTCGACCACATTCCCTACACTCCGTCGACACACGAACATAGTTGAGAGACCGTCAATTCAGAAGGGGCAGGTTCCGCACAGTGCGCCCCCCGATCGGAGTACGGGGCAGGTACGTCCCTATTCCGGCCCTTCGCCCCCTCTAGCCCGCCCCCGCTGACCTGCCCCCTTTCGTTCCGCAGCGCCACCCCGGCCGGCCCCGCGCACACCCGGCCGCCGGTCACACAAATTGCCGGGGCTGTGGACAAACACCAGCGCCGGGTGCGTCATGGGATGGTGAAGGAACGTGCGCGCATTCTGGTTGTCGGCGGCGGCTACGTCGGGATGTACACGGCCCTGCGCCTCCAGCGGAAGCTGAAGGCCGAGCTCAGACGGGGCGAGGTCGAGATCACGGTCGTCACCCCCGACCCCTACATGACCTACCAGCCGTTCCTCCCCGAGGCCGCCGCGGGCTCGATCTCCCCGCGCCACGTCGTCGTACCGCTGCGCCGCGTCCTGGACCACTGCCACGTCGTCATCGGCGAGGTGATCTCCATCGACCACGGCGTGCGCACCGCCGCCGTCACCACGCTCGCCACCGCCGAGGAGGGCACCACCGAACTCCTCGACTACGACGAACTGGTGCTCGCCCCCGGCTCGGTCGCCCGCACCCTGCCCATCCCCGGCCTCGCCGAGTACGGCATCGGGTTCAAGACCGTCGAGGAGGCCATCGGCCTGCGCAACCACGTCATCGAACAGATGGACATCGCCTCCTCCACCCGCGACCCCGCGATCCGCGACGCCGCCCTCACCTTCGTCTTCGTCGGCGGCGGCTATGCGGGCGTCGAGGCCCTCGGCGAACTGGAGGACATGGCCCGCTACACCGCGCGCTACTACCACAACCTCCGCCCCGAGGACATGAAGTGGATCCTCGTGGAGGCCACCGACCGCATCCTCCCCGAGGTCGGCCCCGAGATGGGCCGCTACACCGTCACCCAGCTGCGCCGCCGCAACATCCAGGTCCTGCTGGACACCCGCCTGGAGTCCTGTGCCGACCGCGTCGCCGTGCTGAGCGACGGCCAGCGCTTCCCGACCCGTACGGTCGTGTGGACGGCCGGCGTCAAACCGCACCCGCTGATCGCCGCCACCGACCTGCCGCGCACCGACCGCGGCCGGCTGCGCTGCACCGCCCAGCTCACCGTCGAAGGCACCGAGCACGCCTGGGCCGCGGGCGACGCCGCCGCCGTACCCGACGTCACGGCCGCCGAACCCGGCGCCGAGACCGCACCCAACGCCCAGCACGCCGTCCGCCAGGCCAAGGTCCTCGGCGACAACATCGTCCACTCCCTGCGCGGCGAACCCCTGGAGACATACGCGCACAAGTACGTCGGCTCGGTCGCCTCCCTGGGCCTGCACAAGGGCGTCGCCCAGGTCTACGGGCGCCGACTGAAGGGCTACCCTGCCTGGTTCATGCACCGCGTGTACCACCTCAGCCGGGTGCCCACCTTCAACCGCAAGGCCCGGGTGCTCGCCGAATGGACCCTCGCCGGACTCTTCAAACGGGAGATCGTCTCGCTCGGTTCACTCGAACACCCCCGAGCGGAGTTCGAACTCGCGGCCGGTGGAAAGCCTCCTCACAGCCCCTCCGACGACCCGAAGGGGTCGTCCTGACCGGACCCAGGAACTCCACGGCTCGCGCCGGCGTCTGACGGTTGTCGCCCGCCGCGGCCCACTCCCTGCCAGACTGCCCTACGACGTCGGACGGGCCACCCGCCCTAGCACCCATGAGGCTTTCCCCAAGTGAACTTCACGCGCTGGAGCGCCCGGCTCCCCGGAACGCAGCGCCGCGCCGCCGCGCGGACCGAGACGGCGGTCACCCCGGACCGGCGGGGGGAAGGCTCCGTGCCCGCGGCCCGCGCCGAACAGCCCGCCGACGGCACACCCCCGGTACCCGCCGTCGACGAACTGCCCACGCGGGACGTCCTGGACCGCGTCCCGGCCCTCGTCGCCCTCGTCCACGGCCCCGACCACCGCATCTCCTACGTCAACGACGCCTACACGGCGGCCTTCGGCGCCCGCCCCACCTGCGCCCCCGCCCGCGAGGCCCTGCCCGAACTCGCCGAACTCGGCCTGCTCCCGCTGCTCGACCAGGTGCTGCGCAGCGGCAAGCCCCGCACCCTGAAGTCCCGCAAGGCCGTCGACGGCCGCTCGTACACCTTCACCTGCACCCCCGTCGCCGAGGACGGCGACCGCGACGCTGGCGTCCTCGTCTTCGCCACGGACGTCACCGACCACGCCGAGGCCGCCGAACGCCTGCGCGCCAGCGAGCGCCGCCAGCGCGAGACCGCCGTCACCCTCCAGCGCTCCCTGCTCCCGCAGGAGCTCGAACAACCCGACGACCTGCGCATCGCCGCCACCTACCAGCCCGGCGGCACCGAAGCCGCGGTCGGCGGCGACTGGTACGACGTGATCACCCTCGGCGGCGGCCGCACCGCCCTCGTCATCGGCGACGTCATGGGCCGCGGGGTGCGCGCCGCCGCCGTCATGGGCCAGCTGCGCACCGCCGTCCGCGCCTACGCCCGCCTCGACCTGCCCCCGCACGAGGTGCTCCAGCTCCTCGACGGCCTCGCCGCCGAGATCGACGCCAACCAGATCGCCACCTGCGTCTACGCCGTTCACGACCCCAACGAGGGCCGCCTGGTCTACGCGTCCGCCGGCCACCTGCCGATCCTGGTCCGGGACGAGAACGGCACGGTCTCCCGCGCCGACGAACCCACCGGACCGCCGCTCGGCACCGGCGGCTGGATCCACGCCTCCGGCTCCATCGCCCTGGGCCCCGGCTCCACCGCCGTCCTCTACACCGACGGCCTGGTCGAACGCCGCGACGAGGACCTGGACGAGGGCATCGCCGCGCTCGAAGGCGCCCTCGCCGGCGCCACCGGCACCCCGCAGGTCGTCTGCGACCGCCTGGTCCGCTCGGCCGGCGTCACCGCCGACCACGACGACGACGTGGCCGTCCTCGTCCTCCAGCACCCGGCGCGCACGGGCCCCGACGGCGACCTGTTCCGCAACGCGGCCCTCGAACTCCTCGGCGGCGTCGAAGCGGCCCCCCGCGCGCGGGCCTTCGCCTCCGGCGTCCTCACCAGCTGGCGCTTCCCCGCCGAACTGCACGACCTCGGCGTCCTCGCCACCAGCGAACTCGTCGCCAACAGCCTCCAGCACGGCACCCCGCCCATGCGGCTGCGGCTCCGCCGTACCGACCGCCGCCTCATCGTCGAGGTCACCGACGGCGACGACCACCTGCCCCGGCGGCGCCGCGCCGAACCCGGCGACGAGTCGGGCCGGGGCATCGCGATCGTGGCGACCATCGCCTCCCACTGGGGCTGCCGCCGCACCCCCGGCGGCGGCAAGGCGGTCTGGTGCGAGTTCGTCCTGCCGAAGGCAAAACACTGACCCGCGGCAGCACCGGGCAGCGCGGCACTCCGGCGACACGCGCGCCCGGTGCTAGAAGCTGACCATGACAGACGGATCCGGCACGCGGAACGGCGCCATCGAGGGGCCCGAGGGCTACGACACCTGCTCCACCCCGATCATGGCGCCGTTCGTCGGCGAGCTGCTGGACGCCGTGGACCTGGGCCCCGGGGCCACCGTCCTGGACCTCGCCTGCGGCACCGGTTTCGCCGCCCGCGCGGCGGCCGCCCTGGTCGGCCCCACCGGCCGGGTCCACGGCGCCGACCACGACGCCGGGATGATCCGGGTGGCCCGGGACCGGCACCCCCGCCTCTACCCCGACATCGAGTTCACGGTGGCCCCCGCGGACCACCTGCCGTACGACACCGCCACCTTCGACGCGGTCGTCTGCCAGCAGGGCGCCCAGTTCTTCCCCGACCTCGACACCGGCCTCGCCGAGGCCGCGCGGGTCACCCGCCCCGAAGGCCGCTTCGCGGCGACCGTCTGGGCCCCCGTCGACCGCCAGCCCTACTTCCTCGCCCAGCAGCGAGCCGTCCACGAGTACGGCGGCCCCGACGCGCTCCGCCACTTCGCGCGGGCCTTCGCCGTCACCGCCGAGCAGCTCACCACCGGCCTGCGCACGGCCGGCTACACCGGCACCGCCCACCGGGAGGTCACCTTCGGCATCACCCTGCCCCCACTGGACACCTACGCCCACGCCCACCTGGCCGCCCTCTGGGGCGGCCTGATCAGGCAGGCCGGCGGCGACGACGCCCTGAGCCGGGCCGCCGCCCTGGTCCGCGAGCAGTTGGCCGAGCACCTCGCGGACGACGGCACGGCAACCCTTCCGTTCACGGCGGTCCTGGTCACGGCGACCCGGCTGAGCACCCCGCGGGTGCCCGGGGACCTCTAGCGCGGCTCCACCAGCGGAGCGCCGTGCTCCGCGGACGCACCGCCCCGCCTGACCACCCGGGTCCCGCGCGCCAGCCACGGCCGGTCCTGTACGGCGGTGAGCTGCCGGCCCAGCCGCAGCGCCAGGACGGTGATCCCCAGCGAGAACAGCAGGAAGGTCACGATGTACGGCCCGTGCAGCGCGGCCCCGAGCGGACCGCCCACCGCCGGCCCCACGGCCAGCGCCAGCTGCTTGACCAGCGCGAACGCCGAGTTGTACTGCCCGGCCATGCCCTCCGGCGCCAGATCGGCGACCAGCGGTGCGACCGTCGGCGACAGCATCGCCTCACCGAGCCCGAACAGCGCGTACGTGGACACGAACGCCGCCGTCGCCATCTCCTGGCTGCCGTGCCCCAGGCCCGCGTACCCCGCGGCCAGCCAGGCCACCGACCAGATCAGCCCGACCCCGGCGATGACTCGGGACCGGCGCCGCCGCTCCACGAGCTTCAGCACGGCGAACTGGGCGACCACGATCATCAGCGTGTTCGCGGCCAGCGCCGTCCCGAGCGCGGAGGTGGATATCCCGGCCGCCTCGACGCCGTACGCGCTCAGCCCCGACTCGAACTGGCCGTAGCAGGCGAAGAAGAGCACGAAACCCAGCACGCACAGCTGCACCATGGCCCGGTTCCCGAGCAGCTGCTTCCAGCCGCCCTTCGCCGACCGCCCGGGAGCGTCCTCCATGCGCGGCGAGTGCGGCATCCGCACGGTCGCCAGCACGCCGACCAGCAGCAGGAACATCGCCGCCTCGATCGCGAACAGCAGCGTGAAGGAGGAGACGCGCGTGGTGTCGACGAGGTGACCGCCTATGAGCCCGCCGACGCCCAGCCCCAGGTTCTGCAGGAAGAACTGCATCGCGAACGCACGCGAGCGCGTGTCCGCCGAGGAGCAGTCCACGATCATCGTCGCCAGCGCCGGCTGCATCACGGCCTGACCGGCGCCGAGCGCCGCCGCGGACAGCAGCACGGTGGCGGCACCGCCGGCCAGACCGAGGCTGAGCGCGCCGAGAGCGGCGGTCACCAGGGCGGCGAGCAGGACCGGCAGCGGGCCGCGCCGCACGATCGCCCGGCCGGCGAACGGCAGCACGATCAGCGCGGCCACGGCGAAGACGGCGAGCACGAGTCCCGCCGTCATGGCTCCCAGACCCCTGACCTGTGCCACGTAGACGTACAGGTAGGGGACGGTGAAGCCGAGCCCGAACGCGCTGAGTGCGTTGCCCACGTGGATCCGGCGCATCGCTGCGCCCATCGCCCTGGTCACGTTCACCTCTCTCACTAGTTAGACCTGAAGACTTCGAAGCTAAAGTTCGAACCTAAAGACTACATAGTCAAGGACTTCAAGGCAAAGGCGTATCGTGCGATACTGCGCCCATGGCCGACACACCCGGCGTCACCGAGCCGACGCTCGAAGAACAGATCGCCGCCTACCAGCGCGAGTTCCAGGACCTCGACCCCCAGGTCGAGAAGATCGTGTCGGCCCTGTCCCGGCTCAACCGCCGCATGAACGTCGCCTACGGCCGCCAGACCGCCGCCCTCGGCATCAGCAACGCCGAGTGGGAGGTCCTCAAGGCACTGGTCCTCTCCGGCGCCCCGTACCGCATGGGCCCCAGCGACCTGGCCAAGCGGCTCGGCCTCACACCGGCCGCGATGACCCACCGGATCGACCGCATGGTCGCCGAGGGTCTGGTCACCCGTGAGCGTGACGAGTCCAACCGCGTCCGGGTGATCGTGGAGCTGACCCCCGAGGGCCGTGAGAAGTGGCTGGAGGCCATGCGCCTGGCGACGGTCTTCGAGGAGGACCTGCTCCAGGACCTCACTCCCGTCGAGCGCGCGGTGCTCGGCGAGGTCCTGACCAGGCTCCTGCGCCGGGTCGAGCACGCCCAGCCGGACGCCGGCGGCCGGCTCAACGACCTCGATTAAAGATCTTGACAGCGGCGGTTGACACCGACTCGCCCGATCCGTAGAGTTCTTCGGGTTGCCGCAGAGCCGTAACGGTTCTTCGACAGCGCCTCAGCCGCCGCGAGCGGCACCCCCTCACACCTTCAGCACGATCTTCCCTACGGGTTGATTTCGGCGTGCCCGAATTCAATTCGAATAGGGACTCGGCGGCCCGATTGGGAATCGCCGGGCGGATCCGCTAAGGTTTGAGACGTCGGAACGGCCCAACGGCCCGGAAGACAAGCCCCCCTGACTGGGAGTCAGACGCCGAAAGGATCTGATAGAGTCGGAACCGCCGGAAAGGGAAACGCGAGAGCGGGAACCTGGAAAGCACCGAGGAAATCGGATCGAGTGA